>JAQVGK010000276.1 GCA_028696755.1 Bacteroidales bacterium
TCTTTTCATTGTGTAACTGTTGATATTCCTTTATGACGGCTATACAACTAATTAATCTTTGATCTAATCGTTGATACCTAGCAAAGTATTCCTCACAGATTTTTATTATTCCTAAAACCTTTACTTGTCCAAAGCCAATACGCATATCTGGCATCACAAGACCTTTTTCCAGTATGTGAGTATATACTGATATAAGATTCAGATACTTTTCAGGATTATCTGTTTGAAAAAAGGCTGCTGAATGCTTCGAGTAACGATTAAAATCATACTTAAAATATTTAAAGTATTTTAATGTAAATTTGTTAAATGCAAGAAAGCCCCAAATCCTCTGTGGTATCAAACGTTTTATAAGATGCTTAATTTTGGACATATTTGTTTGGATCTAAAAATTTACCTGTTATTCCTTTTAAGGCATGTCTGCTACCTCTTAATCTCCAATATAGTTTCCTATATTTCCCCTTATAAGGCAATGTTTTGAGAAAAAAATAGACTAAGTTATAATGCTTTATAATGTTCTTTAGCGACTTAATTTTCTCATCTGACCAGTGATAATATTCCTTTGCAAAATACATAGCATTACGAGTTCTGTAATATTCAGATATCCAAGCAATATCAGTTTTCAACTTAAAACTTGAGGCACTGTTATGTATTATAACAGAAGAATTGACAATGTATGTATTAACCCTAAACTTTCGCAAGTGATGTGCATAATCGCATTCCTCAGCATACATAAAAAAATCAAGGCGCATAAATCCATGCTTTATTATTATATCTTTAGGAATGAATAAAGAAGAGCCTTCAACTGCCTGCACACTTCTTATATTTGGTTGTGGCAAACTTTCATAGGAGACTCCTTTAAAATTGTTATATATATACTCTTTACTGTTTTCTGTAGGATCTATTCCACCTCCAAAATCAACAATATCAGGATTTTCTTGGGAAAGAGTTACACTACCAAACAAATGATTGCCCTTTTCTTGCCAAGCCTTAACCAGTTCCGAGAGTGTATTCTTTCTTAGTTTAACATCGCTGTTAAGAATCCAAATTGCATCAAAGTTGTTTTTTATCGCATAATCAACATTAATTTTGTGACCAGCAGCATAACCGTTATTTTCGAGCGATTTTGTTATGTGGAGACTTGGCAATACTTCTTTTAGTTTTGTAAAAGAATCGTTTGGTGAATCATTATCTACAATAACAATTTCGTAGTTTAAGTAATCCAGCTCACCAATTGATCTTACACAATTAATTGTGTCATCATATTTGTACCAATTTACGAGGGAGATAAGTATTTTGGGTGAGGGATTCAATTAAGTATAAATTTTGTGAATGTTTTTAATTTAATGCCTTTTGAATTATAATTATTTATATTCCAAAACAATTTGAGTAATGAAAGTTTTTTTTTTAAACTGATTTTATTTCTACAAATATTCAAATGATAGAAAAGCACTTCAGTGTCTCTAGTGAATGTAGGATTATTTAATTTACTTAAATAATCGTTATATTCATTTGTGTTTGCGTTTTGATATTCGTTTATTTTTAAATTATTTAAATTACCATTAATTAATTTGCTAAAAGTATTACTAAGATATTGTTTAGAATGTTCCTGAATGATTTTTCCACTGATAACTTCTGATTTTTTTTGTAAATCCTCATTTTCTTTTATAAGAAAAGACATTTCTTTAACTAAATCATCAATATTGCTCTTGGTTTTTACAAAATCCTTTAAACTTATATCTTCTGCCAAATCAAACAGTTTTACCCCATTTTTATAAAGAATTGGGTAACATCCAAAAGAAGCTGCTTCGAGAGTTGCGGTGTATGAGCCTTTTGGAATAGGATCGATGACAAAATCGGCAGCAGTGTAGTAATTTGAAGGATCTTCTATCTGTCCGCACAAAACTAATCTATTATCATTTACAAATTTACACATAGATGCTTCTGCTTGGTTAACACCAATAAGATAAATTTGCAATTCGGGTATTTGTTTCCAGATTTCGGTTAATAGTTTATTAAATGTATTTGTAGAATCTGGAATGAACTTATGGTAATTACCAACGCTTATTGCAACTGGAACATTTTGATTTATTTTTAACTCAGTACGGGCTTCAGTTTTTGTCTTTTTATAACTAAACTCTCTAACCGGTAATTGCAAAAGTAAATTATTGTCAATCCCACGTAAAAACTTATTAATATTTGCTGCTTCTGTTCTAATGTTTATAAAATAATCAGCAAAATGTTTTCCAAACCAAAACCCATGGTCAGCATGATTTACAAAAAACTTTGGAATATCAAATTTTAACGTGGCAGCAAAAGCAACAATCTCTTCGGGATGTGTATGAAAAATAATATGCGAAAATGAAGAATTATTTATATAATCAAATATCTCAATAATTTTATCCGAATAACCAGTGTTTTTACATATATAAACATCTCCATTACTTGCATTGCATAGGCGCGAAAGATTATAAATTGTATTGTTTGCATTATTAGTAATTAGAACCGAGTGAGTTTGTTTTTCGCCAAATTGAATCCAATTTTCCAAAAGTTTGCTGTGTCCACCTATCTCATAATGATGTGAGCAGATGTGTAAAATATGATGTTTTGAAGGATGTTTGGTAGTTACATTTTTATCTTTTAATATTTTTTCGCCAATTTCTTTTATAATTAGTTCAATTTTCTCGCTAACAAAATAATCAGGATATTGTCTGAATGCAAATCTGCCAAGAGATTCTATTAATAAACAAGTTTGTTCAACATCTGCATTTTTAGTGTGCATTGTATTAATAGTACTGCAAACAGCTTCAAATATTTTTTTTCTTTGATTAAGCATTAAAATTATTTAACACATTGCAAATTAACTCAGCTTCATTAAAATCCATAATTGGACTAATTGGCAAACTTAACACCTCGTTGTGAATCATTTCTGTAACTGGAAAATGTAAATTATTAAACTCTCTATAAGCATCTTGTTTATGTGGTGGGATTGGATAATGAATTAGTGTTTGGATATCGTTGTTGTTAAGATGTTGCTGTAATTTATCACGATTATTAACTCTTATTACAAATAAGTGCCATACGTGATTTAAGCCATTAATGATATCCTCATTTTCTGACGTTGGCAGTTTATACTTATTTTTGTTAAGCTTACTGCAATAAAAATCTGCAATTTGCCTTCTTTTTTGGTTTTCGGCATCAATGTATTTTAGCTTAACAGATAAAAAAGCAGCTTGGATTTCATCCATCCTACTGTTTAATCCTTGATAGTCGTTAACGTATTTACGATTGGAGCCATAATTTGCGAGAGTTTTAACAACTTCAGCAAGTTTCTGATCATTTGTGACAACAGCCCCTGCATCGCCTAATGCTCCAAGGTTTTTTCCTGGATAGAAAGAAAATCCCGCTGCATCACCGAGAGTGCCAGATTTTTTTCCATGTATTTCGGCGCCAAATGCCTGAGCATTATCTTCGATTATTTTGAGATTATATTTTTTTGCGATTATCTCAATTTCATCCGACCAGCAAATTCGCCCGTATAAGTGTACAGGCATTATTGCTTTAGTTTTTGGAGTTATTAAGTTTTCAATATTATTAAATTCAAGATTATATGTGTTTATGTCTGGCTCTGCAAAAACTGGTTTAAGCCTGTTGTCTGTAATTGCAAGGATTGATGCTATATATGTATTTGCTGGTACAATTATTTCATCTCCAATATGAAATACTCCAAGTTCCACATAAGCTTTTATTATTAATCTTAGAGCATCGAGCCCATTTGCGCATAAAACAATATGTTTCACATTTAAATAGTTCTCCAGTTGATTTTGAAGAACCATATTCTTTTCGCCAGTTAAAAACCAGCCTGAATTAATAACATCTTTAGCTGCTTCAATTAATTCATCAGCATAAAGTGCGTTAATGTTTTTTAAATCAAGGAATTTAATCATACGTGGTATTTCTCTGCTACTTCTTTTATTTTTGATAAAATGAGTTCAATATCAACAAATTCTGTGTCCTGATGTACTGGTAAATTTAGAATTTTGGAGGAAATGTCATAGCTCAAAGGATAATCATTTTTCGGAATTTCTCCTATCATTCTGTAATAAAGTGAGCAAGTAATAACACCTTTTTCGATTAAATCAAAATAGATTTTTTCCCGTAGGCCACCATCAATTATGATTGGAAAATTTAGAGGAACGATACCCTCTGGCAATTGCGGATACAACGGACTAATGTGTTTTAGTGCTGTCCAATGCTTTAAATAATACTTATAATTTTCTATCCGTTTTTCTTCAATTAAATTGTAATCCGACCTGTTATAGTCAACTAAATCGTTAATTGAAATTATGTCGTCTCCACTCATATGTTGAGATATCTGTGGATGAACTCTATCGCACTTTAATATTCCTCCGTTTTTGGTAGGAACTATTTTATGTATTGAGAAAAATGCGAAATCGCCAAATGTTCCTATTTTTCTTTTGTTGATATTGCTAGTAAAACTATGTGCACAATCTTCGATGAGTACAATATTTTTCAGTTTACAATAATTAGCAATTTCGAGAATATTACTTCTAATAAATCCAAAATAGTGTATTATCAATATAGCTTTAAAATTGCCAGAATCAATCTTTTGTTTAATGTCATCATAGTCTGCAGAAAGGTCGGCGTTTATTTTGTAGAATCCGTATTTTACGTTGGTTTCTCTAACAGGGTCAAAAACACCTGAACCTTCTTTGTCTGTTTCACCTATATAAGAAGGCATTAAAATACCAGCATCAGAGTTTTCAAATACACTTTGCAATATTATCCGGAATGCAGTGCGAGCACTATTTGTATAATAAATTGGAAGTTTATTTTTTGTTTTATCTTCGGCTTCTTTTGTGATTCTGTTTAGTTGGAAAACCATTTTTACATAAGGGTTAGTTTGTTCAATAATTTTAAAGCCAAACTTCAAATAAAGCTTAATAGCTCTTGTATTTTCAAGATTTTTAACAAATAAGTAGATGCTACTTAAACCAGAATATTTTGCAAATTCACAAGCTTTTTCAAGCACTTTTATACCATACCCTTTACCCCAGAACTCTCTTTCAGCAATATAACCCCAATATTCTCCTGTATTGTTTGCAATGTTTTTAATCCCAAATGCTCCACATGGAATGCTATTAATTCGAATGCCATATATTTTATAATCGGCTTTTTCCCCTAATTGACCAAACCATTTCTTCTGATCTTCTCTTGTGAAGTCTGATGTCACAGTCATCCATTTCAATTCTTTGTCCTCTTGTAGCCATCTATAAGACAACTCTAA
>JAQVGK010000277.1 GCA_028696755.1 Bacteroidales bacterium
TATTTATCTATGATATTGCCATTGATTTACGTACTTTATTCTCAGTATCAACTAATCAACACGAGCCGGAACTTTCAAAAGAAAAAATAGAAGAATTGAAAGCCAAAGGTTGGATTGAATCGGAAAATGTTTTCGGAAAATGTTTGGTATTACCTAAAGAGGAACGTGAAAAAATAATTCCTGTATTAGCTAACGCTTTGTTGAATTGGCGAATAACTTCTAATCAGGCACGCACATTCAGTTTAATGGAAACATTGGCGATTGCAATTAGTGCCAATGCTAATACTTTGGCGGGAGCAATCCGTGCAAAACTGATTGAAGATAGCGAAAAACCTAAAGCTAAGCCAATTATTGATGAAACTGCTGGAGCAGATGTTTTTGTAACTTTACCGTGTTCAAGTTATGTAGTTACTGTAAATGAAAGTGCTGATGCCCTCGAAAAAGCTGAACAAAAGCTTATCGAATTAATGATGGCTTTCGATTACGAAAATCAGTAAGTATTTCATGCTTTAATATTTTAAGCCCTGAATGTGAAAATGTTCAGGGCATAAGTTTATTTTACAGGCAAATTGAAACTTATGACCATCAAAAAAATAGACTTGTGAGTGGGGAAAATCCGTAATTCAGGACTTATCCGATTTTATCTGGGAAAGAGAACCCGATATAAAAGTGTTTTTGGCACAAAACATCTGGCGCATGAGGCAGTTTTACGAAGTTTACAGCAAGAACGAAAATCTCTCAGCACTGCTGAGAGAAATTCATCCTATGGCAACGTTAAGTATGGGTATCAGAATCAAATTTTCTAAGTGCACATAGTTTGATTTAATTAAAATTTTAAATTTTATAATTGTAGAAAATTAATAATTTACAACAACATGAATTTCAATGAATTTTACAGCAACATTTCGGATGCCGAAAAATTAAGGTTTCTCGAGAAAATGCTCGAGAAAAATAGCGATTTGCAAAAAGAGTTTAAGGATTGTGTGAGCATAAAACCTGTTGAGCCAGTTGCCGAAGTACAAGATGCAAAACTTGCCTTTGCCGATATTGTTGCTAATTATTCCAAAAGATTTGAGGAAGACTTCTCACAAGAAAATTTTTCGGATGTAGATTGGGAAGAGATTTATTATCCCGATAGTCATTATGTTGAAGAATGGGAACTTGTTGAGAATCATTTTGCCGATAAAGTTGAGCAATTGTATGAGCCGATTAAAGATTTGTTTATCGAGTTGCTTTTAAATGCAAAATACAACGAAATTTTAGCTGCATTTTGCGCTCTTTATGATGTTTGCCAAAATCTTGATATTGAGGAAGGAGACTATTGTACAGAGGATTGCATTAGAAACAGCTTTAGTAATTGCAGTTTTGAACTTGTAAAGTTTGTAACCAGTAAAGTCGAAACTGTTACCGAAGCAAATAAAAATATTGACGATGCTCTTCTACAGTTTTTTGTTCACTTTTTTAAAGAACACGAAAATGACCCGTATTTCGAGAAAGAAATAGAACAACTAGTTTACGCATTACTGATTAAGTCGTTCGATACTAAGGAGTTTTTTAAATTGTTCGAGATTGATAATTTTAAAACATTCCCTAAAATTTGTTCTTATCTGATAGAGAAAAACTCTAGTGTTGATAGCTGGTTAAAATTCGCATTGAAATCGTACCAACTCGATACAGCAATTGCCGAAAAACTACTTTTACATTTGCACAAAACCGATACTAAAAAGTTTATTTCTATCGCATTATCTTTGGTGAAAAATCCTCTGGGATATAAAAAGGAAGATTTTTATCGTTACGAGATTGATGATGTTTACCATAACGATCAGGCTTGGAATGAGTTTTTATGTCCATTGGTGAATTACGAAGATCACGGAACGTTGTTCTTAATTGTAAATCTTAACTTGGCAAACAAAACCGAAAATCTCGACTATTATTTAAAAGTTAGTAAATATCTTGACGATACTCAGAAAGAAATGTTCATTAAAGTTGTTTGGAGAGAAGGTTTTAAGATAAGAATTTACATCGCCGAGAACAAAATAGATCAAGCAAAAGATATTATCATACAAAACAAATCATTATCGCAGCTTATAAGTTTGTTGGCACCATTCAAAAATTTGGAGCCTGCGTATTGTTTTAGTTTTATTACCTCTTTTATTGATATTAAAATCCAAACCGAGAGAGGACGACATGTATATTCTACGATGGCCGATACAATTAAGAGCGTAAGGTCCGCTATTGTTGCAACGGACGACATGTATATTCTACGATGGCCGATATTTTGAATTTTGCTATGGAATTAAATGGTTTTAGCTCACTGGCAAAGGAATATGCCGCAAAATTATGCACCCAAAATTATAGATTAAGTGCGTTAAAAGATGAATTTAAAAAAGCTGGATTAATTTGACGAAACGAGATTAAAACATAGCTGTGAATTATGCAAATAACAGGAACCCATTTCAATTATTATCTAATTTGTAAGCGCAAGTTGTGGCTATTTGCAAATGGAATAAATATGGAGCATACCAGCGATTTGGTTTACGAAGGCAAGTTGCTGCACGAAAGTTCGTATCCACAGCGATCGGAGAAATACACCGAGGTTGAAATAGATGGAATTAAGATAGATTATTTTGATGCGAAGAACAAAATAGTTCACGAAGTAAAAAAATCCGACAAGGTTGAAATTGCTCACGAATGGCAAGTGAAATATTACATTTACATTCTCGAAAAAGCTGGAGTAGAAGGCGTTACTGGGATTCTTGAATATCCAAAACTAAGAAAAACAGACGAAGTTTTACTAAGCAATCGCGACAAAGAAGAAATAGAAACATTTTCGAAAGATATAGAATCAATAATCAGTAACGAACGTTGTCCGGACAAGGAATTATTAAGCATTTGCAAGAACTGTAGTTATTACGATTTTTGCTATTCGGGGGAGGAAACAGAATGAAAAAAACATATTATTTATTTAACCCAGGTATTTTAGAGCGTAAAGATAATACGTTAAAATTTACTCCGGTAACAGAAGATGAAAACGGCCGGGAGCAGCAAGGCCAACCACGCTATTTGCCAGTTGAGTTAGTTAGCGATTTGTATGTTTTTGGTTCGCTGCGCACGAATAGTTCCTTGTACAATTTTTTGGGACAGAGTGATATTGCAGTTCATTTTTTCGATTATTACGAGAATTACACCGGTTCGTTTATGCCAAAAGATTTTTTACTATCGGGCAAAATGTTGGTAAATCAGGTAAAGGCTTACACCGATAATGAAAAGCGACAGAAAATTGCACAATTGATAATTGATGGTGCCAGCTATAATATGCTAAAGAACCTCAAATATTATAATAATAGAGGAAAAGAAATTGAGCCGATTATTGAGGCGATAGAATCGTTGCGAAATCTGATTTACACCACAAAAGCCATTAGTGAATTAATGGGAGTTGAAGGCAATATCAGGCTACATTATTACGAAGCATTTAATTTGATTATCAACGATTTTGATATGAATGGCCGAACAAAGAATCCACCGTTAAATGAAGTAAATGCATTGATTTCTTTTGGTAATATGATGTGTTATTCTCAATGTTTACGTGCGATACATCAAACTCAGCTAAATCCTACAATTTCGTATTTGCATGAGCCTGGCGAAAGGCGATTTTCGTTGTCACTCGACATAAGCGAAATATTTAAGCCTTTGCTTGTAGATAGGGTTATTTTCAGGGTTTTGAATAAGAGAGAAATACAAGCAAATGATTTTGACCTAAAGCTAAACAAGGTATTGTTAAAAGATGGTGGTAAAAAAACATTTGTATCGGCGATGGAAGAAAAGCTGACCGAAACGATAAAGCACCGAACACTAAATAAAAGTGTAAGTTATAAGCACTTAATAAAGTTAGAGTGTTACAAACTACAAAAGCACTTATTAGGAATTGAAGATTACAAACCTTTTAAAATGTGGTGGTAATGTATGTAATATTGGTATATGACTGTGGCGAGAAGCGAGTTGGCAAAATGTTAAAATTATGTCGGCGATACTTGAATTGGATACAGAATTCGGTTTTTGAGGGAGAGATAAGTGAAGTTAAATTAAATGAGTTAATTTTGCAAGCGAAGCAGATAATGGAAGAAGACGAAGACAGTGTAATTATTTTTAGGAGTCGGCAAGAAAAATGGCTCGAAAAGCAAGTTGTAGGAAAGGAAAGAAGCAAGTTGGACAATTTTTTATAAAAGCCAAAAGTCGTCGAACAGCCAAAAATTGAGAAAACGCTTAAAAAATATACCAGTTAAAACACACAAAAGTTCCTTGACGTACTGATACACAATAAGTTAGAAAAGTTGTCGAACCCACGGGGTTTTTATATTATTGTCATCAGACGACAATTGGAGCAAAAATCAGCAAAAATAATTGTTGCAAAATCACAATCCTAGCCTTATATTTGCAAAAAAAATTGGGTCTTATAATCGTACCATCTTGGAATTGAAACGAGGGGGGTTGTATTTCACTTTTGGAGCTTAATCCCTTATAATCGTACCATCTTGGAATTGAAACGTTAATTGGAACGATGTTTCATTTCTCGATATTGACTTATAATCGTACCATCTTGGAATTGAAACAATTTAGATACAGAAGACCCGGCTGCTCCCATATCTCTTATAATCGTACCATCTTGGAATTGAAACGCTAAATTTATAACCTCGATTCTCAAATCGTCAGCTTATAATCGTACCATCTTGGAATTGAAACATGCTAAAATAAACGCTCAAATCGAAAAAAATAACTTATAATCGTACCATCTTGGAATTGAAACGCTCATAAACAATGGGATTTGAGGCGCGGGAATTTTCTTATAATCGTACCATCTTGGAATTGAAACACAGGTGACACGGTTGGAACATACGCTTTATCTGGCTTATAATCGTACCATCTTGGAATTGAAACAAAAAATTAGAAACATCTTTGAGTACCATTTTCGGCTTATAATCGTAC
Organism: Bacteroidales bacterium; assembly: GCA_028696755.1. The sequence continues at coordinate 4,984 of JAQVGK010000277.1, forward strand.
CATCTTGGAATTGAAACCTTTTCGCAGCCATTGTGGTTATTAGTTGTTCCCACCTTATAATCGTACCATCTTGGGATTGAAACTGCAGTTAAATATCATTTTGCCTTTGTTATTAAACTTATAATCGTACCATCTTGGAATTGAAACCGAAAAGGTTTTAAGTGTAGTTTTTACCTTAATGCTCTTATAATCGTACCATCTTGGAATTGAAACATATCATTGTATCTTTTTAGGAGTTCAGTGCTAACTTATAATCGTACCATCTTGGAATTGAAACGCATTACGAACCGATTTATTAAAAGTAAGTGATTTCTTAT
>JAQVGK010000278.1 GCA_028696755.1 Bacteroidales bacterium
AAAAGAAGCATACAGGTTTTTATTTATTCTTACCCAACTTAATAAAGCTGTAGAAATAGTATTATCAGATTTGCGATAATTCACACGAACTTTAAAGTTGTGTCCATCTTCGGTTAATTCGTCAATAAGTCGGTCAATCTCGGGCATTTGTAATTCAACAATTAGTTTATTTACATTCGTCCCAATAAGATTATTACCCGGGAAACCAATAAAATCTGCTCCTGCTTGGTTTACATCTAGTATAATACCATCATAATCTGTAATAAATATTCCATCTGGCGAATAATCAAGATAAGCTTTCATCCTTTGCTCACTCCGAATTAGATTCTCTTCAGCCTTTTTACGAATCATTGCATTTGCCGTAATTCCAGCAAACGCAAGTAGGAATTCTTTGTCTGGCACTGGAACAGATCTTTTTCCATTGATAATAAATGTACCAATAAGTTTCTCTTTATTGTCATTGCGATTCCAAGAAACCAACCAACCTGAAAAGTTCTCTCAATAAGCTTCCCAATACTGTGTGGGATTTTACCAAGACTTAGTTCGTTAACAGTGTGTGCTACATGTAGTTTGTTGTGAACGATACTTTTGTACTTTTCATCAGTAACTTTAAATCTCATTCCAACCAAATCTTTACCAATAATCGATTTTAGAAGTTGTCTCTCCTTGCCAACAAGAGATGTGTGTTGAACAACTAGTTCCTTGGTTTTTTCATCATATAGCGTATAATGAACACTTTTTGCATTAATGAAATCCTTAACTCGAGTAACAGCAAATTCAAAAACTTTATCTGATGGAATACTAGCAAGCTCCATCGAGTACTCATTAATAAGCAATAAAAGTTTGCGAAGCGAATCTTGAGTATTGATAGATTCCTTAAGATCCTTATTTTTCTCAAGCTGTGATAACTTGTCTTTTAGGGCAGTATTTTCTTCAGTTAGAAGTTTAATTTGCTCTGAATTCATATACAATACTTATGGTATAATCATGTAAAATTTGAGTCAATAAAATTACATTAAAATTTATTTCCTGCAAATTAATTGTTGTTTAGTGTGTGTGAAAAGTTGTTTTGGTCTAAGATCATGTAGTGTTATTGCTCTTGGTTGATAGTTATTTGTCAGTAAATCTGGTCTGTTTGCAGTAAAGCCAGAGCAGGCAAAAATCCCAAATGGCAAATTTCAACGGCGCAGCCCTCACTTCGACACTTCGAGTAGACTCATTGCATCGCCCAGCTCAGTGCGGCGCAACGAAGTTAAATCACAACGTCGCAGCACTCAACTCGATGCAGTGCGATGTGTTTAGCTTGCCGAAAAAAGCGTAGCCGAACTGAAGTTAAATCCCAAATCAATGTCGTTTAGTTAAGAAATTTCTGGTATATGTCCCCTGGACAAAAAGTGCTGCTTGGTTAAGCTTTTTACTGACGTTTATGTCCGCTGGACAAAAACTCGAATACGATTGCTGCACGTCATTGTATATTGTAAATCGGAATTAAAATCCGCTTCTTAGCCCGTTAGGGCTTCAACGTCAGTAAAAATCAATCAACAGCTAGAATCACTCCTTTGTCCAGAGGACATTAACATTTTTCGATGGATTAATTTTACCAGTAAATTCCAGTAAAATTTATTAGGGAGGGCCTTAACTAAACGACATTGAATTACAAATCAATGTCGTTTAGAAAAGCATTTTTAGGTATATGTCCTCTGGACAAAAAGTGCCTTTTGATTTAGTTTTTTACTGACGTTTATGTCCTCTGGACAAAAACGATTTTTATCGAAGGAATAACTAGCCCGTTAGGGCTTTAACGTCAGTAAAAATCAATCTAAAGCTAGAATCACTCCTTTGTCCAGCGGACATTAACAGTTTAATAATGGATTATTTGTGAATAATAGTTCCATTGTTGAAAGCCTTAACTAAACGTCATTGAATCCCAAATAACAAAAACTCAAATTCCAAATAGCAGTTAAAATTCGTTTCTACCCAACCTCACTTATCTTAGTCAACAGCTTTTTGTCAATTATACATATTTGCTTTCCATTAACATCAATAATACCTTCTTTTTTAAATTCGGACAACAATCGCACTGCGTTTTCTTCCGATATTGCAGATAACTCTCCAAGTTCTTTGCGCGAGAGTAACATCTCGAAGCTGTCGGTTTTGTAAAGTTTCGATAAATAAAGCAAACTGTCGGCAATTCTGCCTCGAATGTTTTTTTGATTTAGTGTGATTATCTTTCCCAGAATTGACGACACTGATTTACCAAAAGCCTTGTTTAATTTAAGTAAAAACTCGTGATTTTCAACGTACAACTTTTTGATAAAATCAAGATCTACCGTGCAAATATGTGTATCCTCAAGAGCTTTTACCGAATATGAATAATACGGTGTCTCGAAAAAGGAAAGCAATCCAATATAGCTATGAGGTGTCATTATGTACAAGGTGATATTGCGATTATTTAGACCTTCGATGTAAAGTTTTGCAGAACCTTCAACCAGATATATCGCATGTGTTACGCTGCCACCTTGCTTACAAATGTTTTCATTTTTAGAGTAGAAAAAGTGCATAGGTTTTATCTTGGCCAAATCTTCGCCTTTTTCTTTCAATGCTTGATAAATATCGCATTTAAGTTGACAATCGTTACAATTGAAGTTCTTTTTAAATTTCATGATTCGGAATTATTTGGCAAAGATAAAAAAAGTTGTTGAAAAACAATGTTACATTACAACTTAAAAAAACATTGAATAAAATCATTTAATTATATTTTTGGTTGCCGTCAATTTACGGTGAGATTGTTATTTAAAGTTACTAACTAAAATTTTCAGATTATGTTACACGGACCAGCAGCCGAATTAAAAGAAGATCTGGCAGCCGAGCGCAAATCGAAGCTTGGGCTAAAGTTCTTTTTTGTGTATTTGATTGTTTATGTAGTTTTTGTTGTACTATGCCTGTTCTATCCTGATTTCACAGGAACACGGGTTGCATTTGGGTTAAATCTTGCCGTAATTTACGGATTCTCGCTTATCATTTTAGCGATTTTGATGGGATTTTTCTACAATCTTGCATGTACAAAATTGGAGGATAAACTAAATGAGAAAGGAGGCGAGGTATGATTTATGATGTTTCGATATGGGCTGTGATAATCTTCCTCAGCTTTGTTGCTTTAGTGCTAGGATTATCATTTTATTTTGCGAGAAAAACCAGAAGTGCAAGTAGCTATTATGCCGCAGGCGGAAATATTCACTGGGCTGTAAATGGAGTTGCTTTTGCTGGCGATTATCTTTCTGCAGCTTCTTTCCTCGGTATTTGTGGTATGATTGCTTATGCTGGTTTCGATGGGTTTTTATACTCTATTGGTTATCTTGCAGGTTGGGTAGTTGCGTTATTTGTTGTTGCAGAGCCATTAAAGAGAATGGGTAAGTTTACATTTACCGATGCTTTGGATAGCAAATTTAACTCAAGACCGGTAAAACTCACTGCGGCTATTTCAACTTTAGCTGTTTCATTGTTTTATCTTATTCCACAGATGGTTGGAGCTGGAGATCTTGTAGTTCCGCTTCTAGGATTGCCTCACTGGGCTGGTGTTGTTATCGTGGGTTCAATAGTTATTTTGATTGTTGCAACAGCAGGTATGACCTCAACAACTTATGTGCAGTTTATAAAAGGTGGATTACTGATTGTCATTACAGTTATCTTAACTGTGATGATTCTTAATAAAGGATTAAATACTACTCCTTACGAAGGTTACCACCAGTTTGCACAGCTAAATGCAAACATGGAAGGTGATGAACTTGTTTTGGAAGATTCAACTTTATGTTACAATCCCGAGATTATCAGCGATGGTAAAAACGAATTCGTTATTATAAATTACAAAGGTTTCGACAGATATTTTAGACTTAATAAGGCTGAAGATGGCTCTGTAGTTTTGCATGAATCATTATCAGTATCGGAGGATAAAGATGGTAAGATGTTATACAATGGCGCCGATAAATCTGAGCGTCAATTCTATCAAGTGGGTCATGTTCATAAGCTTATCGTTAATGGCGAAGAGGCTCAAAGTACAGGTTCATTAAATGTTTTTAACTTTTTAACCAGAATAGAAGATAGTCAGTTGATTATTTACAAAAAGAGCATTATTAAAACAGATGATTCAAAAACCACAGTTTATTTCCCAACAATTGTTGATGGTTCAAAAATTATGAAACCGGGTAGTTATTTTAAAATTGTTGAAGGAACAATTTGGGATAAAATCAACTTCCTTTCTTTGATGCTTGCTTTGTTTATGGGAACATCTGCATTGCCTCACGTGCTAATCAGATATTATACAGTACCTAGCCAGCGTGCAGCTCGTAAATCAACTATCGTTGCAATTGCTGCAATCGGATTTTTCTATATTCTTACATTATACTTGGGCTTAGGCGCAATGGTTAACGGTGTTAACGATATGGCCAGCTCAAATATGTCGGGACCGCTACTTGCTAAGGCATTTGGTGTTGGTATTTTCTCGATAATTTCAGCTATTGCATTTGCAACTGTATTAGGTACCGTAGCTGGCTTAATCGTTGCTTCATCTGGAGCTATTGCTCACGATTTTATTGATAAATATCTGAATAAGCAAATGAGTGATGTTGCAAAAGTAAGAGCTGGTAAAATTGCTGCTTTTGCTGTTGGTATTATTGCTATATTGCTCGGAATTGCATTTAAAGGAATGAACGTTTCTTTCTTGGTAGGTCTTGCTTTTGCTGTTGCAGCTTCTGCTAACTTACCTGCAATTCTAATGATTATATTCTGGAAAAAGACAACTGGTCAAGGTGTTGCTGCCTCAATTATTACAGGTATTGTTTCATCAATCGGACTTATTCTTTTTTCACCAACAATGTACGAAATGTACGGAATGTTAAAAACTGATGCAATCTTCCCGATTGACAATCCTGGTATTATTTCTATTCCATTATCGTTTATTGTTTTAGTTGTGGTATCCTTAATGACTAAGAAAAAGGCATAGCCTGAACTTGTGCTTTTTGATACAAATCAAATTAACTATGTGTGTGAGCGCCGAGGTTTATCTTCGGCGTTTTTTTTTGCACCAAAAAGTTTTAAGCCACAAGCGGCTTTAGCCCTCGCGACCAAAGGAGCAAAACACAAAGGCGCAAGCGTCACACAAAATTTAGTCAGTTTTTGTAAGCAGTAATCGGTATGTCGGTGGGTTCTGCAAAATTTGTTTTTTCGTGGAAATAAATGGAAGGAAAAAGAGCTACTAAACTCTAAGGCGCAAGCGCCACACAAAATTTAGTAAATTTTT
>JAQVGK010000279.1 GCA_028696755.1 Bacteroidales bacterium
ATCGACAGGTTGCACTTCGAGAACATCGTACAAGTCTGTTAACAGCGAAATGTCGCGAGCTTGCGTTGCAGGATTGCAGCTTACATAAACAATTTTTTGCGGGGCTGCTTCTCTGATTACTTTTGCAACATTTTCGTGAATTCCGGCTCGTGGTGGATCCAAAATTATTGTATCTGGCTGACCGTTTTGAGCAATAAAATCTGCTGTAAGCAAATCTTTCATATCGCCTGCGTAAAAAACTGTGTTTGATATATTGTTTATTGCAGAATTTTCTCTTGCATCCTCAATTGCCTCGGGAACAGATTCTATTCCAACAACTTTTTTACAATGAGGAGCTACAAAATTTGCGATGGTACCTGTCCCAGTATAAAGGTCGTAAACAATCTCGTTAGCAGTTACGCCAGCAAATTCGAGTGTTTTACGGTAAAGAGTTAATGCCTGATCTGTATTGGTTTGAAAAAACGATTTTGGTCCGATTTTAAAATTCAAGCCATCCATTTCCTCGTAAATAAAATCGCGTCCCTTAAAACAAATTACTTCCTGATCATAAATAGAATCGTTGAATTTCTCGTTAATTACATATTGCAAAGAAGTTATTTGTGGAAATTCAGTAGTAATAAAATTCATCAAAGCTTGAATTAGCTCTTTCTCGTTTTTATTAAAGATTACAACTACCATCACTTCGCCTGTTGATGCTGTTCTAATCATTACATTTCGCATCATTCCTTCGTGCGATCGGCTATTGTAATAATCGTAACCTTCAACACGGGTGAATTCTCTCAATTTATTACGAATTTCGTTAGATGGATCGGCCTGCAACCAACATTTTTCAACATCAATTATTCGGTCGAACATTCCTTGAACATGGAATCCTAGTCCTTCAAGACTTCGGTCATTTTTATCCATTTCTGGCTCATGTGTTTCTAACCAACGACGATTTGCAAAGGTAAATTCCAGTTTATTACGATAAAACTTATCATTAGATGCTCCAATTATTGGATTTATCCTAAGATTTCTTAATCCACCTATGCGACTAAGTTGGTCAAAAACTTGCTTTTCTTTATACTGCAATTGTTTTTCGTATGGTAGCATTTGCCATTTGCACCCACCACATTTTCCAAAATGTGCACAAAATGGCTCGGTTCTGTCTTTCGAAAATTCTTTTATTCGTAACAATTTAGATTCGGCATAAGCCTTTCTTGTACGAGTAAGTTGAACATCAACAATATCTCCTGGTATTACACCACGAACAAAAATCACATAATTATTATGCCTTCCAATTGACACTCCCTCTGCTGCAATGTCGGTAATTTCAAGATTTTCGATTAACGGATACTTCTTTCTTGCCACTTTGTTTAGTTTTGTGCAAAAGTAAAAAAATAATGAGTTCGAGCAAACTTGAGAACAAATACCCAGGGTCAACGCATTAAAATGCCTTTAATAAAACTCATATAATAAGGGAATAAGGTTGGTTTTGATTTGAATAAAACATTACTATTAAGGTTAAACTCGTTAATAAGGTTTGTTTATATCCAATAAAAACCATATTTCTTTTTTTCCACCTTAATAGTAAGAAATATCCCCATGTTGCTAGACCTTATTCCCTTATTTAATGATTATTTCGGTAATAAATAACTGTGCGAAGATGACATCGACATTGTACCAAAGAATAATATGGCAAAGGTATTAGGAAATTTTAATGCGTTACTCATAGAACAAATACCGAAATAATAACAGCCAAAACTTATAATTCTCTTAACCATAAATTATCTCTGTTTTCACTTTTGTATCTGTAAGACTCATTTATCAAAAACCTTGACTGAACAAATTGAAAGTCAAGGTTTATAAAACAATGCAAATCTCTTTTGGCGTGAGTTTTTGGAGCCTTAAGCATCCAAAAACCATGACAAAAGAACCTATAAACTTGAGTAAAAATCAAAAACTGTCACGCTTATCTGTGCCTACTTTGTCACAAATCCCGAAATATTAACTAATTATTAACCGAAAACTCAAAAAATTTCATACTTTTGCATTACTAAAAACAATTTATAATGGAAAATTCAAAATTCTCGAAAATCTCCCTCATTATCAGCGGCATTGCTTTAGCAACAAGTATAGTTGTATTAATTATTAGTTTTTCTTCTAAAAAAGGGCCCGAAACAGATTCCTCAAAACATTCAGGAAATGTTTCTATCGACACTACTGGTAAAGCAAATATTGCATATGTAAATTTGGATACTATTTTAGCTGAATATGATTTCTCAATAAAACTCCAAGAAGATCTTTTAACTCAACAGAAAAAAGCCGAGGCAAATTTTAATGCAAAAATGGCTGCACTTGAAAAGAAATACAAGGATTTTCAGGAAAAGGCAAGACTAGGAAGCTTTCTTTCGCAGTCTAGTATGGAATCTCAACAACAAGAGCTAATGCAGGAAGAAGCCAATCTACAAAGATACCAGCAAGAAGCAACTAATGAGTTACTAATGCTTCAAGACTCTCTTAATAATGTAATTTTTGATTCTGTTGTAAATTTCATTAACGAAGAGTACAAAGACAAATACATGCTTATCCTCGGAAATATTGCGGGTGCCAACATTATCTATGCTGCAGATGGTCTAGATATTACAAGGGATGTTGTTGATCAACTTAACGAGAGGTATAAAAAGTCTAAATAGGTTATTACCATTTATGAGTTTTGCCGACAATTATTTTAAGCGGTATAAATCACAACCGAAGATATTTAGTGATAATCCCTGTAGCAATACGGGGATTATTGTTGTAATACCATGTTTCAACGATCCATTTATTTTAAAAACTCTTGATTCTCTCGAGTCGGCAAAAAGTATTGACTGCAATATCGAAGTTATAGTAATTGTAAATTCAGGCGAGAATACCGACAAATCAATCGTTGAAGAAAATCGAAGAACTTTCGAGTTGCTCCAAGAACTTGCACGCAAAAATCATTTTACAAAATTTAAGCTTTTACCAACTCTAATTGAAGGTACGTCAAGGAAAATTGCAGGGGTAGGATTTGCCCGTAAAACAGGAATGGACGAAGCTATACGCAGATTCGATATTATCGACAATAAGGATGGAATTATTTGTTCTCTTGACGCCGATACTCTGGTATCTGAGGATTATTTTACCGAAATTAAACACTTCTACGAACTGAATAAAAAAGCAGGAGCTTGCATTTTTCAGTTTCAGCATAATTTTGATAAAACATTATTTACCTCAGAAGAGATCGAGGCTTGTAAGCTTTACGAAATTTATCTTCGATATTTTAGATTATCACTCGAACACACAGGTTTTCCATACCCGATTCACACAATCGGCTCCTGCTTTAGTGTAAAAGCCGAAAACTATTGTAAAGCTGGTGGAATGTCAACCCGACAAGGAGGCGAAGATTTTTATTTTCTTCATAAACTTGCTCCAATGTGCAATATTGGAACTGTCAAGCAAGCCATTGTTTTTCCAGCACCACGAATTTCGGACAGAGTTCCTTTTGGCACTGGACCATCAGTTAGAAAAATTATTGGGGAGTCATCTTACAAAGTCTATAACTTCCAGCTTTTTGTTTTGTTGAAACAGTTTTTCGATAATCTCGAAGTTATTTATCAAAATTCAGAAGATTATACAAACCTAATTCCTGAAGAAATCCTGCAATACTCAGGAATGGCTTACTTAAATGATACAATCTCAGAATGTAAAAGCAATTCAACTAATTTTCAGAGTTTCAGAAAGAGATTTTTTACAAACTTTGACGCATTTTACATTATCAGATTTTTAAATTCGTTTGAAAATGATAGTAGTTTTGAACCTGAGGATGTGCAAGTTTGTACAGAAAAATTGCTATTAGAAAAGAATGATTCTATTACGATTCACAATACCGAATCAATTTACAACTTAGTTATGAAGGCTGATGTTCAGCAATAACATCAAATATTATGAATACAGATTTTCGCATAGAACCACTAAGTATTTCCAACTGGGACAAATTTGAAGAGCTTTTCGGATTAAGAGGTGCCTGTGCAAATTGCTGGTGTATGCATTTTCGTCTCTCACCTGCCGAATTTGAAAACGGAAAAAAGAGTGAGGCTAACAAAAACGCCATGAAAAATCTTGTGTCTGCTGGAAATCCAGCCGGGCTAATTGGTTTTATGGGAGACAAACCTGTTGCATGGTGTGCCTTTGCTCCTCGCCAACATTTTGCAAAACTTGCCCGCTCACGCATCCACAAACCAATCGATAATCAGCCAGTATGGTCGGTTCCGTGCACATTCGTAACCAAAGAATATCGCAATAAAGGCATTTCGATATTAATGTTAAAGTCACTTATCGAATATGCAAAAAACAATGGAATAAAAATAATCGAAGCATACCCAACCATTCCTACTGCCGGAAAACTTCCAGATGCTTTTGCATGGATTGGACTGTATTCATCTTTCGAAAAAGCAGGATTTAAAATCGTTGACCAAACCTCGAAGAACAGACCTATGGTGAGGTTTTATTGTGGGTGAAACTCTTTAAAATGGTGCAGCTTTAAAATTTTAATACTAGAAGAACATCTTTCACATTAACTTACCAGCATTTTTACTAAATTTGTCAATCGAAAATTGAAAATAATTACCGATTGTATAAACATATCTTTAAAGTTTTGATGCAAGAATTACTTAACGAGAATAAATCGTTTACCATAAATTGGAAATAAATTCATTATGAGCAAAAAACAACTAACAATAAAGAAGTTAATAGCAGAAGCGAAGGAATTTTGTATTAATGAGTCGCAAGTAAAAAAAGAATTCCTTTAAGGAGTTACTGACGGAAAGGCGGTGGGGACCCATATTGAACACAAATTTCAGCAGCAACTGTTGTTAAAATACAAGACGATTATTGGATCCTCAGCAATAGGAATAGACCTTCCTGATGCAAAGATTTTAACCGACATTAAGGTAACATCAATAAAACAGCCTCAATCTTCTTGTCCGTTTAAGGATGCAAAGCAAAAGATATTTGGATTAGGCTATAACCTTTTGGTTTTTGTTTATGATAAGATAGATGATCCAAGCTCTAAAACCTCAACTCTTGAATTTGTGAGTTGTGCATTTGTTTCAAAAGAAAGAACAGCGGATTATACCACTACATTTAGGTTAAGAGAAATGCTTAATGATAATGCGAATCTCGAAGATGTTGTAGCATATTTGAATGATAAAAATATCCCTGCAGATGATATCACATTACAAAATCTTGCAGAATTAATTTTATCAAATCCACCTGAACAAGGTTATTTAA
>JAQVGK010000280.1 GCA_028696755.1 Bacteroidales bacterium
ATGCTATAATCGCTTCGAGCATATCATTTTCTATAATCCACTGGCGAATGCTGCTTTCGTTTTTCTTAGAACTTGGCGAACCAGAGAACAAGGGAGAACCATTAAACACAATCGCCAAGCGTGAGCCTTCTGGTTTCATTTTACTCATAAGGTGCATTAAAAACAAAAACGAACCATCGGAAACAGATGGTAAGCCAGCACCAAAACGCCCGCCAAAGCCAAGTTGTTCGTGTTCGTCCTTAACTTTTTTCTCAATCTTTTGCCACTTAACGCCGAATGGAGGATTTGTAATCAGATAATCAAATTTTTGATTGCTTAGTTGATCGTCCGAAATGCTATTACCTTTTTTTATATTGCTGGCATTTTGTCCTTTAATCAGCATGTCCGATTTGCAAATAGCGTAAGATTCGGGATTTAGCTCTTGTCCAAACACTTCGAGGCGCGCATCTGGGTTTAATTCGTGCAAATATTCTTCGGCAACCGAGAGCATCCCACCAGTTCCTGCACAACAATCGTAAATTGTGCGAACAATTCCTTTCTTAGTTAAAACTTCGCGATCGTTTAAAAACAAAATGTTTACCATCAAACGAATAACTTCACGAGGAGTAAAATGTTCCCCGGCTGTTTCATTAGACAATTCGGCAAATTTACGTATCAGCTCCTCGAACAGATAACCCATTTCTAACGAGCTAATATTATCGGGATGCAAATCAACTTCCTGAAATCGCTTAACAACAATAAACAACAGGTTGTTATCGTCCATTTTGCTTATTTGATTGTCGAACTCAAATTGTTCGATAATTTCACGCGCATCTTCGGAAAACCCATTGATATAGTTACGCAAATTGGCAGCAATATTATTTGGATCGGCAATTAGTTTATCAAATGTAAATAAACTGCGATTATGAAAATTGTACCCGGCAACCTTATTCAAAATTGGATCTTGGTTCTGAATATTCATTGTTTTAACTTGCTCAAATTTCTTAAGAACCTCATCTTTAGTTTTCAGCAACACACAATCCAATCTTCGCAGCACAGTGAACGGCAAAATAACTTTACCATAATCGCTTTGTTTGTAATCACCCCTCAGTAAGTCAGCAATTGACCAAATAAAATTCGCGGTTTCTTTAAAATTCATCTCTATCTTATCCTTAAAATCGTTTTCAATAATAAATTATGAATTAAAATACCCAAATTATGTATCATCGATTTCTATCCAACAATTTTGTATTCTAATTTTTAATTTGAAATGCCTAAAAATATAAAATTTAAAGATACCGATAGTTATTTTGTTTAATTTTATTTTATCAGATGAAGGTTGATAGGTGGGAAAGAGAGTTTGGGAGTGGAAAGAAATGATGAACTAAAACTGAAATACTTCTTGGAATTGTGGAAAGTTATGAAGATTTGGAGAAAGCCAGATGATTTAAACGATTTGAGCCTTTAACCATATTTGATTATGGGAAATAGATTATCGGGTTAAATCATCAACATCAATCATCGACATAAAATTGCTTAGAAATTTTTCGTAATTGTTTAGATCAGATATGACATTTCTGTCATTGTATGTGAAGTCACCGTGTAAAACAGAAGAAAACACCCCAATAATTAGCAAAATATCTACGCCAGAAACTGGCATATCACAAACAATCAAGTCATTTCCGTCTTTAGTTATTTCTTTGGTCAGGAATTCATATAATACACCAAATGTGATTGCTCCATCAACAGTAAATGCCAATCCCCCAACATTATCAATATTATTTGTAGCGATTCCGCCAAAAATTAGTACTAATTCTTTGGTTAAAGTTCGATCCCAGCACCATTTGATAATGTAGCGGTCACTAATTCTAATTACCAAATTGGGTTTCGCTTTACTTCCCATTAGTAAATCAAAAAACTTTTTATTGTGATACTTTAACGACTCGCCATTCATATATTGTTAAATATAGAGAACAAAAATAATAAAAAGGGTCAATTTACAATTGAGAATAATCATAACTCTTTGGCATTTGCAATAATCCTTTCTACAATTATCTCTCAAATGCAGATTGGCAAGATTTATTAATAATCTGACGAACCTTATAGTTATAACGCTCAAATCTGCAAAGTGCGAGTCATATCTAAATAATATCGGCAGCAGCACAAATTTCGGAAATTTCAATATATTTGTGCTGTAAATTAATGTCAGTTTTTGGAAAAACGATAAAAAAACAACAGCAATATAACCTTATTTTTGAACTATAATAAATGAAAAAACAAGAAACATATGATCTGCTCAACTCTCATCAAAGAATGCTTTCAGGATACTGTACAAAAACAGTGAAGCTATTGACTTTTTTTGGCAAATGATTATATTTATTTTATGAAAAATATTCATTGATAAATTTGAGACTTAGTCACCGGATCAGTCACCAGCTTTCCCATAAAACCCGTGTTTAGTCACCGGATTCAAAATCGTAAAGCATTGTATATCAGCATATTAAGAATTCGTATATCTGACTCATAATCAGGGGGTCCTAGGATCATGCCCTAGTGGGACCACAGAAAGCTTTCAATCAAAATTGGAGGCTTTTTTTGTTTGACACAGTTATGATTGTAGTCTTTTAATACTCAATAGTCACTTCCAGTGGCTCAGTGCCTAAATATATAACATGACAACAGTCGGCTCCTACTAAAACATCACGCTCATAAATTATTTTGTTGTTCTTGTAGCCTGTAAAGTGCATTGTTTCCATCTTGTTTTGTAATTCTTCACGCATGTCGTCATTAACAATTCGGTAAGAACCAAATCTATCATTTGTCTTCCTATAGTAAGAATATTTCTCCAGATAACAGTTTTCGCTAACCCAAAATACCTTACTACTATCAAGCAAAACCGGCTGCCCGTTAGGATATTTTAATTTAATTGAAATGTGTTGGTAAATAGCAGTACAAACCATTTCAGGAGAACCTTGTCCTTCGTTTTCATCCTTTTCGCACGAAGAAAACAATATCATTGCAACAAGGAAAGTTATTACTGAAAGCAATCTTTTTAAATATGATTTGCACTTATTCATGCTTACATCGCTAGTTCTGGTTTAATTGTACAAATTTAGTTATAAATTATTGAATTTTTTAACTAAGTATAAAAATAAAATTGTTAGTACTGCCCTTTCGAACTTTTAATCCCTGTATCTGTAAATTAAAAGCACTGATTTATTTCGATTAAAATTAGACTCATTTACATTCGCACACCGACGTTTACATTGCCTTCAAAACATGCAAAAAATTTAATACTGCAGGTCGGCAATGTAAAGTCTTAAACCATATACGATCTTTTCAACTTCCCATCATCTGCCCAAGCATTTATGGAAACGTTAAAAAGCGCAGCAAATAATAAAATTTCACGCAATAGCGCAATTTATAATCGTTTTTCACCAGTTGTAATAGGATTTCCTCAGCTCGCTCGGATTTGCAACCCGAGTGGCAGAACAATGTCTTTAATTCAATAACCAAATAATCTAAAAACTTAATTGCTTATATTGGAATTTAAAATCGGTTAAAGCACTTGGATTGCAACCGATCGTTTTGCGAGCTCAGTGGAGCTAAATCCGAGCGAGCTTGTGGATGCAAATCCGCGCCAGCTGTGAAACCCCGATCATTAGATAGATGGCCCAGCCATCAAATTAGCAGAGGCGCATTTGGGATGTGTCTCTGTTTTTTTGTGTACCTCTGGCTACTCGCTCGGATTTGTAACGTTGCTCGCTCGAACGGCTTCAGCCCTCAACGAAGTTAATTTAGCCTAGAGCATTTACTAATGTCCCTTTAATAGATAGTTTATATTGCGTTGAGTAAGCAATGCATTGGCTGCATAAATTTTCAATTGTATTGTTGAATCTGTAGTATCCTTAGATAAAGCTGCCTCATAAAACTTAATTGATAATGAATATTCTTCATTGGAATACAAGCTATCTGCAATATAAATCAATTGTGATTTAGAGTAATTAGGAATACTGTCATACTCACTATTCAAGGTATCTTCATCTAATATCAATGGTTGTTGTGTGAGGTACGGATTATTTTGATCTAAATTGGAGTAGTTAGAGTCCCTTAAACCATTATTATCTCTAATCAACATTAAAATAACAATTGGCAAAATTGCCACAAACCAAAGAAATCCCCTTCGAAAATAATTTGAAAATGACAAGCCATATCTATTTCTAGGGATAAATGGTTTGGCAAGCCATTTTTCGAAAGATGAAAACTCTCTTCCTGAATATTCTCTATTTTTAAAAAAGTCAATCTTAAAAAAACTAGAAATTATTACTCCAGCTATCAAAATTATAAAACCAAGAGTTCTAGTTTCGTAATTTATACCTAATAATAGACAGATAATGAAACTAATTCCCAAAACAATCCAGCTTGAATAGAAATAATTTAATCCTTGTGCTATGTCTTCATTAGTAATAATTGATTCTTTTTCTTCCCTTTCTTCACGTCTTTTTCTTTCTTCTTCGCTTTCATAACGATTAAAAAGATAAGGTGCGTCAGTATTTAGTTCTACATCAACATATTCTTCGTCCTCCACGATAGCTTCAGAAACTTTTGATTTATCTGGGATTTCCAAATTTCTTTCGTTTGCAATAAATAGCGCAGCTTTATATGCTTCTATGTTATATTCCTCTCGATTATTAATAACATTAATAATCATTTCATCCGACTTATTTGATAGCTCTTTAAGAAAAGCGTCATATTGTGTTTGAGAATTTTCAGAATGATTCATGTTGGTTAGTTTTTTGTTTTGACTTTTGTAAAGCAAAAATAAGCAATAATTAACCAAATCAAAAGTAGTATAAAGATTTTGAAAATATTTAACAATAAGAGCATTTTATTGATTATGCAACTAGTTTTGTTGCAGTAGGATAACTTTCTTGCTATATCTACCACACATTGCAACGCCGAAGGCCTCCGCTGCTCGCTCGGATTTATAATTCGAGTGGCAGAACAATGTCTTTTATTCAATAACCAAATAATCTGAAAACTTAATTGCTTATATCGGAATTTAAAATCGGTTAAAACACTCGGATTGCAAATCCGAGTGAGCTGGGGTAATCCGAGTGCTTGTATTATCAAATGCACGGATTATAAACCGAGCATTTTTCATGCGAGCTCAGCGAAGCTAAATCCGCGCCAGCGGGAGACTTCTATTACCGTCCCAGAGATTGGCTCACTTATAATCGTCACGTATTTATGGCCTTTTTTAAAGGACTTTTCATCAATACTTAAATGTGGAAATTCAAAAACTTTTG
>JAQVGK010000281.1 GCA_028696755.1 Bacteroidales bacterium
GCAGTTTATCCATTTACAAATCAAGAAAAATTCTATTATTCGGGGGACTATCCATATTTAGCTGACAAATATGCCATTGCTTGGAATTTAACATCAATTGAACTTCCATCAGGAGGAAAGATAAAAGTTGATTATGAAGCAGATGATTATGCTTATGTTCAAGACAAAAAAGCAATGCAAATGTACGATGTTTTATGTGTAAAAAAAGCACCAGATTTGGCCTCAAAAGAGGTTCTTTATGATGATGCCGGTCTGAGCTCAGGAGATTTTAATAATTTCATCTCTGTCAAACTGCCTGAATATTACAAAACAGACTATCCAAATATTACGAAATATGATTTGTTGAGAGATGAAAACGACTCCACGATGAAGTATCTTTATTTTAAGTTTGCAGTTGATTTAGGACGAAACGGTAGTAATTACGAATATGTTGAAGGATACTCTCAAATTGACATTGATCAATCTGAACTTGATTTGGCACACGACATACTTTATGTTGCTCTTAAACCCGCCGATAATGGAATTGTAGATGCAGTTAAAATAAATCCAATAACAGAAGCTTCATTAAATTTTACTAGGAATTACTTCCCAAGAATTGCATATGGTCAAGCAGATCCAACCTCAACAGCCTTATCACAGATTGGTCATGCTTTTGGAGCTATGCTTACAAATCTTGAACAGTTTCTTGTTGGTGCTAACAGAGGAATGATGTTGCATGGACAGTCTAAAAGATTTAATCCAGATGAGTCGATAGTTAGATTATACAACCCGACCGGCATTAAAAAAGGTGGCGGAGGCAGAGTTTGGCGTGTAAGAATAAGCGACGAATGGAACACATTTTCTGAAACTGAATCCACTTCTGAATACGGTCAGGTTTTTGACTACACAATGACAGAAAATGGACGCACTATTAGTTCGGGGGTTGCATCATACGAACCATTGGTTGGTGGAGAAGAAAACCCGTTTAAAGAGCCGGACTTTTATGTTGAGAAAAATCTTTTGGCAGCAAATAGAGAGTATTATCTCGAATTACCATATGGGGAATCCTTTTTTCCAGGACCTAGTGTTGGGTATCGCAAAGTCACAGTTAGCAGCTACAGACCAAAACTTGATCCTGGATTGCACCATTTAAGTCAACCTGGAAGAGTTGAGAACGAATTTTATACTGCTTATGACTTCCCAACCAAGACAAGTAGTACAGATTTACCAGATGGTACTAAAGCAATTCAACCAGCAATCGCCAGTCTTAACTGGTTTAAGGTTCCTATAACCCACCATATTACTGCAAGTCAGGGATTTGTTGTAGAGCTAAACGATATGCATGGCAAACCCAAAAAGATTATGAACTATTCGGAAGGTGGAAATTTAATTAATGGGGTAGAATATGTTTACAAAACTGATCCAGCAGGAAATTTATCGAATAATGCAACTATTATTACACCTCAACTCGAAGTAATAAATAATCAGGAAATTGGTGTTGATTATGACTTTGTTGTAGACATGCGCGAAAGTTCAACTACTTCATACACTGCCAAGATTAATGCAAATGCCGACAGTTTTCTTGCTTTTCTATTTCCAATTATTGTACCTATTATTTATCCAGGCAATAGTTTCGAAGATCTCCGCTTTAAGTCAGTTGTCACAACAAAGGTAATCAACCGATATGCTTTACTTGATGAAGTAATTACATATCAGGATGGGGCAAAACTTAGTACCAAAAACCTTGCGTATGATTCCGAAACTGGAGAAGTGCTTTTAACACAGGCTTCAAACGAATATGAAGATGAGTACTTCATATTTAATTATCCTGCGCATTGGGTTTATGATGGAATGGGCCAAGCATATAAGAATATAGCTTTTACCAAAACATTCGTAAGTGATGATGTTGATGAAGACGGAGTATTTGACAATACCGACGGTTTCTTTGTTGGCGGTGATGAAGTAATGATAGGAACTCATAAGTACTGGATTTACGATAATGATGGAACATTTAGTATCATTGATAAAAATGGTGACCCAATTTATATAGGATTCCCATTTACAGCTAAAGTACTGCGATCAGGTAGGAAAAACATTCAAAACACAACAATAGCAAGTGTTACCAGTCTTAAAAGCCCTGTTCATGGCAGCACTATTTCGTATGACTCTGAAACATATAGCAATCACAGAATAATTAACGCATCAGCAGTAGAGCTAACCGAAGAAACAATGATAGCATGTAACTGTTACGATTTTGATTTTATTGTTGAAAGGGTTAATCCCTACGTTTTGGGAATGAAAAATAATTGGAGAAAATTCTCAGATCGGGTTTTTATCACTCAAAGGGTTTATAATGAAGACTTAGAAGATAATAACTATAACACAAATGTGCGCACAAATGGATATTATGATGATTTTGTACCTTTCTGGGATATAACTTCAAACACCTGGACAAAAAGCGCAGATTTGCGCTGGGTTTGGTCAGAGAGAATTAGCAAGTATAGCCATAATGGTATGGCACTCGAAAGTTACAACCCTCTCAACATTTATTCAGCTGTTACTTATGGTTTCAATTCATCAAAACTTACATCAGAAGCAGCAAACGCGCGATTACAAGATATTGGCTTCGAAAGCTTCGAAGACCCATTGGATTGCCCCGACAACTACTTTAGTTTCAGGACTGCTCAATTTGTTAACTCGTCAGCTGTTACGGGCGTTACAACTGATGATTCGCACACTGGTCGCAGATGTATTAGAATAAGGCCTTATGAATTTGTTAAAATGACTAAAGGGTTAAATGGTTATCAGGAATAATTAAAAGAAATAATTATGAGAAAAATACTAATATTTATTGTTGCATCACTTTTAGCATCTGTCAATCTATTTGGACAGGCTGATATTATTCAGTTCCACTATCGAACTAATTGGATTATGGCAGATTCTGTTACTCATTCAGACAGCATCAGTCTCGGTTATTTTATGAAGTTAACCGACAAAACCACTACACAAAGAGTTATTGTTTTGCTTGGAACCCAGCCCGAGACATCTGATATTGACTCTTTATGCTTTGATATTTCTGAAAAAAATGGAGTTTATCAAGGGACATCAACTGAGCTTGGACCAACTATTATCAATGGTAGAATGCTAATCCCATTTAAAAATTATCATAAAACTACTATCTCTCAAATAAGGTATGCTACTGCTTACCTTTACGACACTAATAATAATGTCTCAAAAAAAAGAATATATAGAAATAATTTGCCATAAATATTGATCTATGAAAATAGCTATTAAATTTATACTGCTTTCCCTGTCTGCAATGATTTGTATGGATGCATATTCTCAAAGTGAATATGATGAAAGCTATGACAGGACTTATTATGTAAGGACAAGATATTTAAGTAATCATGAAGAGGCAGGTGACTTGGTTCCTGTCAACCCGCAAACATTAGATATATATACTGGTCCGCTTGATAAGTGTATTGAAAGTGCACTTCTATATCTAGATGGTCTTGCAGAAGATGGCGTTGGAGAGAATGCCATTATTCGTATCCTTTTCGAGGTCGAACCTGACAATCTGCTAGATCCTTATTCATGCTTGGTTATTTTTGATGAAGAGTTACCTGCAATTAATCATACTATTGGAACTATTATATTTGAATCAGCAATTCCACCAGAGTCTTTTTATAAACAAGGTTTTACACAAACCGTACTTGATTGTTCTCCCTATTCAGTATTTGTATTAGACAAATGTAATAATGTTGATATTCGATTTTTAACATTTTATAACATTAATGTTGCTCCTAGTTTGATCTCGATAAACACGGCAAATAATGTAAATATGTATAAAAACAATTTTATCAATGACATTCCTAGTACCTTTAATGGCTCTAATATACTTTCAATTCATAAAACATTTGAAGAAACAAGTAGTCTCGACAACAATATTGAATTTCAATTTAACGAAGGTTTGAATCAAAAAGGGCTCGCATCGATTGATGTTTACCCTGATGCAAATATAAATATTTCAAATAATATTTATCATAGTAATATATATACTTCTCCACAAAATTTTAGACAAATTTTTGCTTCTAATGATCCAGGTTTAGAATCTTACAATGGTAATTTAACTATTAATCGCAATGAAATCTATTTTATGAATGATGTAATTTCATTTGTAAACCCTAAAAGCACATGGCAGTTTTGTGACAACACAATTCATTTTGGCAGAATTGCTTTGGAAATTGTAATATTTGATTCTGACTGTAAATTTGATTTAATTAATGAAACCAATTTACCATATAATAGCAACAACTCAGGAAATGTTTTCATTCTTGACAATACTACTCCATTATCAGGGCTTCGCCCCACAATACAGTATTATTGCGACGAGTGTAATAATGTGGAGCCATTTAATGTAATAGGTTACGATTTACCAATTCAAATTAGAAATTACCATTTACCTAATTTACTAATCCGAAAAAATAAAATTAAGGCTACTCCAATTGATAAAAAACCAATTAGTAATATGTTTGAGGGCGTTTATGATATAAAGCCTAATCTTTCCTCAATAATCAGATTTTTCAATATAGCTAACAATCCAACAGTATTATCCTATACATTAGATCTTGATGCTAATAATGGTGATTTTGCAGTTGATGTTTACTCATCAAATCTTAACGGTGATTTGATTGAGGACAAAAGTTCGCTTCAAATTTCAAGCACAAATCAAAATATTAATAACCCTGATTATCTTTATTCAAACTATTTTTTTAATCCCTCAAATATTAGGCATTTCGCATTAACAACAACTTCAATTGGAAAGTCTTCTCAATCTTTTCACAACGGTTTAGGCACCAGTAATGCAGCCTATTTTGTTCTTAATTATGACATTACATGCCCCGAGCACATGTGCATTAATGACCCAATAAGTTTTGAAATTGATGGGCAAACAGGGTTTTCTTTCAGTTTTGACGAAGGTGATTTTAATCCTTATATTTCATCAACAATAACTGAGACTTTTGAAACATCTGGAGTTCACGTTTTGAAGATTAAACATCCTGATGACGATACATATCCTTATGAAGAATGGTTTGTATTTAATATTTTCGATGACGACATCTGCAACCCTCCCTCTAACAACGTAACCACCGACGATTGTATTGGTCGTTTTTCGCCAGCATCAGGCGAAAAGTATGTTGTGAGTGCATGGGTAAAAGACTCTCCTCTTGCTGGAGAGTATCCCGGCACATATTTTTGCCCAACTATTGTGCTTAATTATTATTACGAAAATCCTGATG
>JAQVGK010000282.1 GCA_028696755.1 Bacteroidales bacterium
TTGTTCCTGAAGAGCGGGCTGAACGGCGAAGCCCTCAAGAGCAAAGCGAGTAACGATCGGTTCTTCTTGATTTCTTTGTAACTTGTTGTTCACACTTTTTACTATTTTCAGTGGTGTTCACGAGCTCACTCCGTTCGGTAGATCAAGCAAGAAAGTTTGAAATGTAAAATAAGATATATTTCTGTAGGGTGCCCAGTGTCGAAATCAGGAAATATTTTATTGAATGCAAAATTATTATAAAAGCAATTACTTTTTCAATTTAACAAAAAAAAAAAGCTACTCAAAGAATAGCTTTTTTTTTCGTACGGTACTTAATCTTAGATGGCATAATGAGGCCCCTGAGCTAAGGTGGCTGAGCGGAGTCGAAGCCACCGTTTCTTTCTCCTAGTGTCCTCCGCCAATCATTTTCTTTTCATCACCGGTATCTGAAACAATCATTCTATACCATTGTTCTGGCAATTTAGGTTGCTTAACTTCAGGAGCAACATATTTATAATTTGCAGGAACAGGTTGAGCAGTTTTTACATTACCGTCCATATATTTTGTAAATAAATATGCGTAAAGCTCTGTCCATCTTTTGTGAGTTTTAACAGCTGCATCGTTCGAGAATTTATTCAATTCTTCGGTAACCTGAGCAGGATTAGTTTTTAGCATAGCTTCCATCTTTTTGTCGTTTTCGGCAACACCAGCAATAAATTCATTATGCAATTGTTTTTGAACTGCTTCGATTTCTGGATACATGTCGCTGTATCGAGTGTAAGCATAATTAGAAACCATATTAAATACCCAGAATGCCGATTCCATTGTAAATTCCATCATCGAACCATTACCAACAGCGAATGGGTGAGGGATTTTTGTAATATTTGCATACATAGGCACATAAACAGTTGTTGCAGCATCGTCAACCGAGAACCAGTTAATACCACCATAAGAGTCAGGCAACCAGCTTCTTAGCTGAGCAACGAATGAAAAACCAGTTTGCTGAGTTCCAGTTGCACGTTCGTGACAGTAGTTTACACCATCAACACTCCAAGTCATTGGTCTCCATCTGTATGGATTTCCGTAAGGACCAGCGCCAACATCTTTTCTCATGTCAAGTTCTGTTCCTTCGAGATGATCGCCCATAAATTTAAAGATATCAGCCTGCGAAAGTTTACGATCTGGTTTAATCCATAAAGGCATTCTGTTGCTGGCGTATCCATTAGCACCATGCTCAATATTTCCTTTTGCATATTCCCAATATTTATCCATTCCACCAGCAACTGAGTTAAAAAATGCCCAAACACGCATTTCGCAGAATCTTGCGCCACCAAAATCTACTGGAGCATAAGTGTCGGAAAAGCTGAATTCTTCGTCTTTTCCTTCAAAAAATTTCATTTCTCGTGCAAAACTGATCACGTCTTTAGAGTTAAATACTGTTTGTGTAGGATTGAACCAATCGTTTTTCTTTTGGTAATCAAAGGTTGTAATTCTAGCCTGATTTGCATGAGCGCAAACATATCCATCAGGAATTAACATTGCAACCCATACAGCACCTTTGCGACCAGGACCTTTTCCAATGATTTCGAAAATCCAAGCTTCGTTTTTATCACAAACCGAAAAAGACTCACCAGAGCTGTAATAGCCGTACAAATCCATAAGTTCGGTCATAATCTTTATCGCTTCACGAGCAGATGTTGATCTTTGTAAAGCAATGTAAATCAAACTTCCATAGTCCATGATAGCAGTTGAGTCTGTTAAACCATCACGACCACCATAAGTTGTTTCACCAATGGCAACCTGATGCTCGTTTACATTACCAACTACATTATAGGTTTTCTCAGCCTGAGGAATTTCGCCGAGATATTTACCTGTGTCCCATTCGTAAATCTTAAGCATTGTTCCTTTGGGGTAGGTTTTTGCAGGCCAGTGATATAATTCGCCAAACAGAGTATGACTGTCGGCAGCATAACTTACCAATACGGAACCATCAGTAGATGCACCTTTGGTAACAATAAAGTTTGTGCAGGCAAAACTGTTTACCGATAAAACCAATAAAGCAACTGCCACTAATCCAAAAATTTTCTTTATCATATTCAAAAAATTTAGTTTTGACAAATATAAATTTATTAGTTGAAAAAATCACTATTCAATAGCATTAAAAATCAACGACTTAACAAAATTTATACATATTTAATATAAATCATTGCTTTTTTAAATTTTTACTGATTACTTTTGTCAAAAATTAAGCCGATTATGATAAATTCAATTACATGGGATGTAGGTCCTGCGCTGCTTGACCTTGGCGGGTTTCAGATAAGAGCATATAGTGTAATGTTTGCACTTGGTTTTATCATCAGTTATTTCATTATCAAGAAATTCTACCAAAAAGAGGGTGTTCCGGTAAAAGAACTCGATACTCTAACAGTGTGGGTTGTTTTAGGTGGCCTAATTGGCGCACGTTTGGGCCATTGCTTGTTTTATGACTGGAATTATTACTCGAAGAATTTGCTCGAAATTATACTTCCATTTAGTTTTAAACCAGAATTTCATTTTACTGGATTTCAAGGATTAGCAAGTCATGGCGGTGCAATCGGTATTATAATTTCGATGATTATTTATTATAAAAAGTCAACAAAAAAGAGCTTTTTCTGGCTAATAGACAGAATTGCCGTTCCAACTGGTTTTGCAGGTGCTTTAATTCGACTTGGAAATTTGATGAACTCAGAGATTTATGGTCATCAAACCGATTTGCCTTGGGGATTTATTTTTGTTCGTAACGGCGATACTTTTGCCAGTCACCCAACACAATTGTATGAAGCAGCTTTTTACATAATCACTTCTATTGTTTTAATGCGCCTTTATAAGGTCGAGAGATTTAGAAATGCTTCGGGCTTTCTTTTAGGCGTTTTCTTTATAATGGTTTTTACCGCACGATTCTTTATAGAGTTTGTAAAAGAAAATCAGGTTGCCTTCGAAGACTCTATGTCATTAAACATGGGACAACTTCTTAGTGTTCCAGTAGTATTAACTGGTGTATTTCTTGTTTTAAGAGCTGTAAAAAATTCGAGACCAGAAAAACCAGCAGAACAAACCGAAATTCGATAATATGAAAATATTACTACTTTTTGCCTCACTTAGTTTTGTGAGCTTTTTTGCTATGTCGCAAATCAATAGAGTGGATTTTAAGAGTTATTCAAATGGTAAATATGAAGAAGGTGCTGATTTTAGCATGTTTGTAGCAGATGGGGTAGTGTATTTATCGAAGAAGGATGATAAAATCAAGCAATTTACTGATTTTAACAAATCACAAAATGTAAATATCATTAATTATAATGGAGAGTTGTTTAAAACAGTTACTGATTTGCAAAAACTTGATAAGCCTGTTGCTATAAAAGACAGTATTGTGAAGATTATGGGTTATAATTGTAAATTAGCCGAATACAACTCATTCTCAAACAAAATTGAAGTTTGGTTTACAACAGAAGCAAAGTTTGCAGGAAGTCCTTACAAATCGTTTATCCCCACACCAAATGCTCTTGTTTTAAAAGTTGTTATTAATGGCAATCGTGAGATGATAGCAACTGAGATAAAAAAAGATAAAAAAGCCGATCTGCCCGAATATAATTATGATTTGGCAAAGCAAATTACAGATTCGGAATTTGAAGAGCTTAAAATTCTATCTAGATATTCAATTTATAAGATTTTTGAAAAAGAAAGAATTAATTTTGATCCAGAATTGGCTAAGTTCGAATTCTCAGCAAGTGAAGAAAACATTGTTTATCATTTGTCGAATGGTGGCATAGTGCTTAAAAAAGTAAAACTTCCAGCCGAAGCTCGATCTAATCAGTATTGTTTTGCCAAACTAAGTGTTGAATCGGCTGGTGATGCTTACGATAGAACTGGAACTGTATTTATTTTGCCTGATAATTCAGATTCTCAAGTTATGCTTAAAGCCATGTTCGAAGGCAAATCTAACTTGCCGAGCTTTACAGATAAAACAGGACAGGAGTATCAAGGCATGATTGCAGTGAATGATTTCTACCCGCAAACTGAGATAATGCGATTCTTTACATCCTTTGGAGCAGGTCATTTCAACAATCTGAGACCAATAAACAACTACGACTGGGCAAATGAAATCATTTACAAACAAGATGTTACAGATCTAATTCCAAATTCGGGAGAATATATTTGGGTTGGAGCATTTATTGGAAATTATGATAAAGGCGGACATATAATTAGTTTGGAATTAGATTTTTATCCTGAATTTGAAGAAAATGCAGTCGAATACGATAAATATGTTCTGCCACTTTTCAACACTGTAAATATTATGGAAATGTCGGGACAAAATTACGGACGCTTTTTTAGAACTGATACATTAATGGTAAACTTCGAAATCCCCGAAAATTTAAGCAATCCAGTGCTTGTTTATAATTCTACTGGTCATGGAGGATGGGAAAATGGAGATGAATTTGTTCCTAAGCAAAATAAAATTGTAATCGACGGTCAACAAATTTACAGTTTTGTACCATGGCGGACAGATTGCGCAACATATAGACTATCGAATCCAGCATCTGGTAATTTTAGCAATGGAATGTCGAGTAGCGATTTCAGCCGTTCAAATTGGTGTCCTGGAACACTTACAAACCCCGAATATATTCCGCTCACAGGATTACAGCCTGGCAATCACACAATGTTGATAATAATTGACCAAGGTGAGGACGAAGGCGGAAGTTTTAGTCACTGGAGCGTTTCTGGAACAATCACCGGACGAATTTATAACTCAAAATAAACTTATGTTGCAGACGATTGTACATTATTCGCTGCATCTGGTTTTTCCAGCTATTATTGCTTACGTTTTTTTTAGGGACAATTGGAAAAAAGTTTACCTGATTTTCCTTTTAACAATGCTTGTAGATCTCGACCATTTACTGGCTAGTCCAATTTTTGACCCCGAAAGATGCAGTATTGGTTTTCATTTTTTGCACAGTTATGTTGCAATTGGAATTTATGTAGTTCTTGTATTTTTCAAAAAAACACGAGTAATAGCTATCGGACTGCTAATGCACATGGCTACAGATTTGCTGGATTGTTTGTGGATGAATGGGTGGTGTTTGGATTGTATTAAAATCTGATTGAAAATGAGACAGAATAGCAAATTACATTTAATGATTATCCGTATTTGTACCTAAATTCATTTTTATAACTAACGCTCGCCACTAGTAATCTATTGAACAGAGCTTCTCCGTAGTATCTACGATTAAACTTATAGCAAAATTCATCAAGATAGTTT
>JAQVGK010000283.1 GCA_028696755.1 Bacteroidales bacterium
CCTACTGCTTTTGAAAAAATTGCAGGAAAGATACTGGTCGTTGCAGGTAATCCAGCATGCAAAGCAGACTTAGAGGCTAAGGGAATTAAAAACTTCGTTCACGTGAGATCAAATGTTCTGGAAGATGTTAAAGCTTACCAGAAACAACTTGGTATTAACTAAAAACAGCAGCAGACATGAAACCGAATTATAAAACTACAAATATTAAAGCTAAAGCTGCAAGCGGAAAACCGGATGCGGCTGCAACAGAAAAAAACTGGATGACTGCCGAGCAGATTCCAGTAAAAAAACTTTACACTGCCGAAGATTTAAAAGGAATGGAGCATCTCGAATATGCAGCCGGACTTCCGCCATATCTTCGTGGCCCTTACTCCACCATGTATGTAATGCAACCATGGACAATTCGTCAGTATGCAGGATTTTCAACTGCCGAAGAATCAAATGCATTTTATCGCCGTAATCTAGCTGCTGGTCAAAAAGGTCTATCGGTAGCATTCGACCTTGCTACACATCGCGGTTACGACTCAGATCATCCGCGCGTTGTTGGTGATGTTGGTAAAGCTGGCGTTGCAGTAGATTCTGTGCTAGATATGAAGATATTATTCGACCAGATTCCACTCAACAAAATGTCGGTATCAATGACAATGAATGGCGCTGTTTTGCCAGTTCTTGCATTTTATATTGTTGCTGCTCTGGAACAAGGTGCAAAACTCGAAGAACTTGCCGGAACAATTCAGAACGACATTCTAAAAGAGTTCATGGTAAGAAACACTTACATTTATCCTCCTGAATTTTCGATGAAAATTATCGGTGATATTTTTGAGTTTACATCGCAAAAAATGCCGAAATTCAACTCGATTTCGATTTCGGGATACCACATGCAGGAAGCTGGAGCTACAAACGATATCGAGCTTGCATATACTCTTGCCGATGGTCTAGAATATTTAAGAACTGGTATTCGTGCAGGGTTGGATATTGATGCATTTGCGCCTCGCCTTTCGTTCTTCTGGGCACTTGGAATGAACCACTTTATGGAAATTGCTAAGATGCGTGCAGCACGTTTGTTATGGGCAAAAATTGTAAGCCAGTTTAATCCCAAAAACCCAAAGTCGCTTGCATTGCGCACACATACCCAGACTTCGGGCTGGTCGCTTACCGAGCAGGATCCTTTCAACAATGTTGCAAGAACCTGTATCGAAGCTATGGGAGCAGCTTTAGGACATACTCAATCGCTTCACACCAATGCACTCGACGAAGCTATTGCTTTACCAACCGATTTCTCGGCACGTATTGCACGTAACACACAGATTTACATTCAGGAAGAAACAAATATCTGTAAACAAGTTGATCCATGGGCAGGTTCTTATTATGTTGAATCTCTCACTCACGAGATTGCTCACAATGCTTGGAAACTAATTGAGGAAGTTGAGTCTTTGGGCGGTATGGCAAAAGCAATTGAATCGGGAATTCCAAAGATGAGGATTGAAGAAGCTGCTGCCCGCACACAAGCTCGTATTGATAGTGGTCAGCAGGTAATTGTAGGAACAAACAAGTATCGTCTCGAGAAAGAAGATCCAATTGATATTCTTGATGTTGACAATACAGCAGTTCGTGAAGCTCAAATTAAAAGATTACAAAAACTGCGTGCCGAAAGAAACGAAGCCGAATGTCAGGCAGCTCTAGCAGCAATTACAAAATGTGCCGAAACCGGACAGGGCAACCTGTTGGAATTAGCCATCGACGCTGCAATGAAAAGAGCTAGTTTAGGTGAGATTTCTGATGCATGCGAAAAAGTAGCAGGAAGGTACAAAGCCGTGATAAGAACAATATCAGGAGTTTACTCCTCAGAATCGAAAAATGATCCCGACTTCGGAAAAGCCAGGGAATTGTGTAGCAAATTTGCTGAAAAAGAAGGTCGTCAACCACGTATTATGATTGCTAAAATGGGTCAGGATGGTCATGACCGCGGAGCAAAGGTAGTTTCTACCGGATATGCTGATGTTGGTTTCGACGTTGATATGGGTCCACTTTTCCAAACTCCCGAAGAAGCAGCAAAACAAGCTGTTGAGAATGATGTTCATGTTCTTGGCGTTTCGTCACTGGCCGCAGGACACAAAACTTTGGTTCCTTCGGTAATTGCCGAACTTAAGAAGCTTGGTCGCGAAGATATTCTGGTTATTGCTGGTGGTGTTATTCCATCACAAGATTATCAGTTCCTCTATGATGCTGGTGTAGCTGCAATATTTGGCCCGGGAACTTCAGTTTCCAAAGCTGCAATTGCAATTCTCGAGCTCTTACTCGAAGACTAAATTACGTTTTTTATAATATAGAAACTCCATCTGAAAAAGGTGGAGTTTTTTTGTATATTGGTATTGCTATTATCAACCTCTATTGGATTTTTTATACCTTTTGAAATTTAATATGATCTAATGCTGATTGTGTGTTTTTTGAGCTCCGTAGAGAGCTCAATGTCTGTAACCACGGACAAGAACTTGTTCACTGTCCGTGGATGCAGCTAGAGTAAAAATTTCTTTGGCATGTGTTTTTGCGAAAAATGCAAAAACCATGACAAAGAAATCATTAATGAAAATGAAAGAAATTGGACTAGCTCAAAATTCAAAATGGTATTATTTAGAGAATAGTAGATTTTGAGACATGTCTCTCAAAACCAAAAAATTAGAACTTAAACCAAAAACTAATTGAATCTTACCACACACTAGTTATGACAAAATTAATAAGTGATTTGGCTGTAGTTTTGATTCTAGATAAAAATATCTAACATTAAAACTAAGTATTATGAAACACATTATTTACACAATTTTAATTTTTAGTGCAGTTCAACTCAGTGCACAAAATTACTCAGGCGGTTTGGGAACAGAAGTAAATCCTTTCATGATTAATGATATCAGCGACTTAATTTATTTATCATTGCATTCTAATGATTGGGATAAGCACTTTATTCAAATCGCTGATATAGATGCACAAAAAACAAGTATAATTAATTATGGTGATCACGACAACGATCCAGCAAGTCCAGATCAGGCTATGGGCATTTCACCTATTGGAAATACGTTGTATGCATTCACTGGAACTTATAATGGCGATGGATATGCGATTCTCAATCTGAATATTAACAGACCCCAGTTGGAAAACACAGGATTATTCGGCTATACAAGTTTTGCGACCATTTCTAATATCAATTTGATAGATTGTTCAGTTTCAGGTGGCAAAAGCACCGGATCATTAGTCGGTAAAAATAGTGCCGGACAAGTAATCAATTGTTCTGCTACAGCAATTGTTAACGGAAATGGTTATAACGTTGGAGGATTAGTTGGTTTCAATTTTTGTAATGCCAGCATAATAAACAGCAATGCCAAAGGATTTGTTACAAACAATAACTATAAAACCGGTGGCTTAGTTGGTAGCAATCATTATTCATCAACTATCGAAAATTCCTATTTATTATGTAATGTACATGGTTTATCGTTAACTGGAGGCATTTCAGGCAATAATGACTATAATTCAAAAATCAAAAACTCCTATTCATCCGGAGAAATTATAGGAAGTTCAACTATCGGCGGATTGACAGGTGAAAATAATTCATCACAAATTTACAACTCTTATTCTACCTGTATTGTTTCAGGATCCTTTACCAGATGTGGCGGACTTGTTGGTTACAGCAATTATTCCGGATATAAAACAGAAATCGTCAATTCTTATGCAACTGGAAGTGTTAGTGGAACATCTGAAATCGGTGGTTTTATTGGCAAAAACAATAAAGGACAAATTAAAAATTCGTATTCTACAGGAGCAGTAACAGGAACTTCTTACATCGGTGGATTTATAGGTTATAACACAGGTGTTACAGCTAATGTAACAAATTCATTTTATGATAATGAAACCAGTGGTATCGAAAACCTTGCTATCGCTGTTGACGAAAACAATCAAAATGTTTGTGCAATCCCGACACATCAATTTAAAAACGTAGCAACTTTTCAAGACCTCTGGCAAATAATACCGGTTGCTGATTACAATAATCCCTGGGTTATAAACTTTGATGGTCGTCCATACCTTTATTTTCAACAAGTTGCAATCTCCAATGCTGTTTGTCAGGGAAATGATGATAATGAATTTCTTTCCATTGGAGATTTATTAAATATTGACGGAATAGTAATTACTGAAATTGGCTACCGATTTAAAGCAAAAAACAGTATTATTTGGATTGAAAAGCCAATCGAAAACAAAAATACTTTACTAAAACAATACTTCAGTAGTATTGAAATCAATCCTAATAATGACTATTATGTTCAAGCTTATGTAAAAGACATCAACAATAATTACTATTATGGTGATGCAGCAGTAAAAAACAATTATATCCCTACTTTACCTGTAGAATTGGTTAGTTTTAGCACCTTTTCAGGGGAATATTATACAGAACTTGAGTGGAAAACCAGCGCAGAAATAAATAATGATTATTTTACAATCGAAATTAGTAATGATGCATATAACTGGAGCGTTGTAAAACACATCGAGGGCAATGGCAATTGTAACTATGAGAATAATTACAAATTATTAACAGACAAAGAAAATACAGTTGTTTATTATCGACTCTCTCAAACCGATTTTGACGGTACTCATGAAATTCTACGGACAATAGCATTAGAACCTTCGATACAAAATAATGTGGAAATTTCAATTTATCCCAATCCGGCAAGCGATTATATCGTAATAAATAATTGCCCTATCGGAAAAGTTTCGATATACAATACAAGTGGTCAAATTGTTCTGGAAGATAATATTGATGAATACAGGAATACAATTAACATTTCTGGTTTGATCCCGGGCAATTATTTTGTCAAATTCCAAAATACTGAAACTAAGATTTCAACAATCAGTATTGTTAGATAAGCTCTTGAGTAATTATCAGCACTACTCTTTTAATTGATTATGTTTTTAGGTAATGGATAATCATATATTTCTAACACGGTTTGATTATTAGTTTTTGGTTTGTTTGATAAACTTACATTTAAAAACTTCGAGCTGATTATTTTTATTTATATTTGCAGTGTATGAATAATAACCAAAATACTGCAAACCGTGTAATCAACATTTGCTTGTTGTTTGTATGTTTAGGTGCATTTATAATGTTAAACAGTTACTTTAACAAGGAAAAGTCAGCTGTCACAGAGAATAATTTTCATACAGTTCAGGTCTTAGCGCAAAAAACTGCCACCGTACAAATAAGTACAATTGTATTTCCCGATTT
>JAQVGK010000284.1 GCA_028696755.1 Bacteroidales bacterium
ACTTTACTTACCAAACCCTGTTTAAAATACTTATAAACAGTGGTTTGGTGAGTTTTTATAACAATTAGTTTGCGGATTTAAGGTAACAACTCAATTTTCTTATTCAACTTCCGATATAGTATTTTCTATTGTTGGCATGATAAGCGGTTATTTCACTGGATTCTATTTTTATTCACAAGGGACATACACTAAGGTTTTTACAACTGGATCTGATTTATATTATGATTCGGGTAAGCTATTTTTTGCAACTGCCGACAGTATTTTCTGTGTGAATTCATCGACTGGAACACGGATTTGGCAAAATCCTTTGCCGAAAAGTGGAACTAGGATAACTAGAATGCTAATCAGAGAAGATAAAGTTTATCTCGTAAATATGGGTTTTGGAGGCGACTTAAGTAAAAAACTAGAAATTTGTCCTGCATATATCGCTGAATATGATAAAACCACAGGTAAGTATTTGCGCAGTTTTAGTTTCGAAGAAGAGAATACTTATTTTAGAAATTTTATAGTAAATGGGCACAATCTTTTATTTAGATCAAGAACAGATTTTCTTCTTTTATCGCTTAACGATATGCAAATCGCAGCTAGTTTGCCAATATCGAGACCTGATGAAAGTAATGTTGAGTTATCAACCAATCTGTATTATTTCGACGATACTGCACTAATATTTAAACCAATTCCCGATAATTCTTTTATTATTGATAATGCAGATGGACTTGTACAAGTCTTTGACAGTAATTTGTTACACACTTTTGATTTGCATAAAAATAAAGTCACTAAACCGACTGTAATACGAGACGATTTTACTGTTTTTCAGACAGGTAATGATATTCATATTGTAAGCAAAAACGGCGAATTGATTTCAAGTTTTTATGAATCAGAATTTATTATGCTGAGTGGCAATCAACTTTATTTTAGAAATGGTAAAACTGTGTTTTTGTTTTCCATTTAGAAAATGTAGTTAAATCATAAGTAGACTTTCAACTTTTTATTTTAAACAGAAACGATAATTTACGTCACGATTTTGTAATTTCTGGTAATTTCTGGTAATAACTGGTAATAACTTTTCCATCTATAAATAATCCAAGATTTTTTTATTATCTATTTTTGCCGCAAAAGTTCAGCACGATACTGTGCAGAGTCGAATTTCACTTCAAAGAGCTTATTAAAATAATTTTTAACTTACTAAATGGATGTAAAGTTTAGTGAATATTGTAAATTTTAATAAAACTTAAAAATGGAAAGCGCAAACAAAGAAAAGAACAGAGTTGCAGGAGTATCAGTCGTTGCTGCAATTTTTTTAACTGGTATTAAATTGGTTATTGGGGTACTAACAGGGAGTTTAGGCATTTTGTCGGAAGCATTACATTCTGCTCTTGATTTAGTGGCTGCGGCAATTACTTGGATTGCTGTAAGAGTGTCGGATAAACCAGCTGATGATAATCATCAATTTGGGCATGGCAAGATCGAAAACCTTTCTGCTTTAATAGAAACATTACTTTTGCTTGTAACTTGTGTATGGATTATTTACGAAGCAATTAACAGACTTGTTACTGGCAATACTCATATCGAAGTAAACATTTGGAGCTATATAGTGGTGATTACTGCCATAATTGTAGATATTTCCCGTTCAAGAGCCCTGATGAAAGTTGCAAAAAAATATAATAGTCAGGCTCTCGAAGCTGATGCATTGCACTTTTCGACCGATGTCTGGAGTTCATTGGTGGTGCTTGGTGGATTAATTTGTGCTAATTTTGGAATTTTTATCGCTGATAGCATTGCAGCTCTAGTGGTTGCACTAATAGTTATATATGTTTGCTACAAACTTGGAAAGCGTGCAATAAATGTTCTTTTAGATACCGTTCCAGCCGAGACTTACCACAAAATAAAGAAAATTCTTGATGGTATAACTGAGATAGAACATTACCACGATCTTAAAGTAAGGGCAGGAGGGGCTGAAATATTTACTGAGTTAAATATACATGTAAAGCCCGACATGGATATTAGGCAGTCTCACGACATAGCAACAATGATCGAAAACAAAATTCAGTCAGAAATTACACGTTGCCACGTTCATGTGCATATCGAACCCAATGATTAAATTACTTGGTAATATAATTGGCAATTTCGGAAAACGGAATCTTGTATTGATTACCTAAATTCATGTTTTTGAGGGTGATTAGTTGCTCTTTTATTTCTGTTTCACCTATTATTGCAACGTAATTTATCTTTTTATTATTGGCGTATTTAAATTGTTTGTCGAGCTTTGTATTATCGGGATAAACCTCACAGCTAATTCCATTTTCGCGAAGTTGTTTTGCCAGTTTAATACAGGTTGCTTCTTCGATTTTGCCAAAGTTTACAAAAAGTAACCGTACAGGATTTGATATTTCTGCGGGAAATTTATCCAGTGCAAGCAAAACATCATAAATTCGGTCGGCACCAAATGAAATACCTACACCCGAAACATCTTTTAATCCAAAAATTCCAGTTAAATCGTCGTAACGTCCACCACCACAGATGCTGCCAATTTGTACATCATTTGCCTTAACCTCAAAAATTGCTCCTGTGTAGTAATTTAGTCCGCGGGCAAGACTAATGTCGAGCTCGGTTTTTATGTTTAATGGTAAAATATCGAGATAATTGAAAACTGTTTTAAGTTCTTCAATCCCTTTTAATCCTGTTGTGCTATCAGCTAAGAGTTCTTCTAAAAAAGTCAGAGTCCCTGCAGTATCACGTTTGTTTTCGAGAACAGGAATAAGCTTTTCGATAGCACTTTCGGACAGCTGTTTTTCTCTTAGCTCCTGGCAAACTTTTTCGATTCCAATTTTATCAATTTTGTCGATTGCAACAGTTATTGCCATAAATTTATCGGGCTCGCCAATAGCTTCGGCAATTCCTGCAAGTACTTTGCGATTATTTATTTTTAAAGTTACTCCAATACCAAGTTTAGCAAACACTTCGTCAACGATTTGCATTAATTCAAATTCGTTTAACAAAGAGTTTGAACCAATCACATCCACATCGCACTGATAAAATTCGCGGTAACGGCCTTTTTGTGGTTTGTCGGCACGCCACACTGGCTGAATCTGGTATCTTTTAAAGGGAAAACTAATTTCGTTTCGGTTCTGAACAACAAATCTTGCAAATGGAACAGTTAGATCGTAGCGAAGGCCTTTTTCCGAAATTTTGCTAGTAAGTTTCGATAATTGTTCATTATTTAAATCATTGGCAACAATGTCTTTTGCGTAATCACCCGAATTTAGGATTTTAAACAAAAGTTTATCCCCTTCTTCTCCATATTTTCCTAGCAAGGTCGAAAGGTTTTCCATAGCTGGGGTTTCGATAGGAGAGAAGCCATATTTTTTAAATACCGATTCGATATTATCGAAAATATAGTTGCGGCGCATCATTTCGGTTGGACCAAAATCGCGCGTTCCTTTTGGTATTGATGTTTGCTGAGCCATTTTTTAAACGTTAAATCTAATGTGCATGATGTCACCGTCTTCAACAACATAAGTTTTACCTTCGACGTGAAATTTACCAGCATTTTTAACTGCATTTTCGGAACCAAGGCTGATAAAATCTTCATATTTCATAACTTCGGCACGAATAAAACCACGCTGTAGATCGGAATGTATAACACCAGAAGCTTCGGGAGCAGTCATTCCTTTTTTTATCGTCCATGCCTTTATTTCTTTAGGACCAACTGTGAAAAACGAATGCAAATTAAGCAAATCATAAGCAGCACGGATAATTGTATTTACGCTTGGTTCAGAAAGACCATAGTCGGTTAAGAATTCCTGCTTTTCTTCATCAGTTTCTAAATCTGCAATGTCGGACTCTAATGCTGCTGCAACAGTTAAAATTTTCACATCACGGTCGGTAATATATTCCTTAACAGCTTCAACATATTTATTTCCAGTGAGAACCGAAGCTTCGTCAACATTACAAACAAACATTACTGGTTTAGCAGTTAATAATGATAGATCGGCAATATATTTTTTATCTTCTTCCTTAACAGGCGCAGTTCTGGCATTCATCATGTTTTCGAGATGATCCTGATAAACTTTAAGTACTTCGATCGCAGCTTTTGCTTCTTTATCACCAACTTTTACCAGCTTTTCCATTCTGGCAATTTTTTTATTTACCGATTCGATATCTTTTACCTGAAGCTCTAAATCGATAGTTTCTATATCACGAACTGGATTTACCGAACCATCAATATGTGGGAGATTGTCATCATCGAAACATCTTAAAACATGAATTAAAGCATCAGCGTTTCGGATGTCGGCTAAAAATTGATTTCCCACACCTTCACCGTTGCTCGAGCCTTTTGTAAGGCCAGGAATATCAATAATATCAACAGTTGCTGCAACAAGCTTCTCGGTTTTCTGAAATTTTTCGAGTTCTTTTAAACGAGCATCAGGTACATTAATAACCCCGATATTTGACTTATTACTGGCAAAGGCAAAGCTTGTGGTCTCTGCTTTTGTGTTCGACATACAGTTAAATACGGTAGTTTTACCGCAATTCGCTATCCCAATAATTCCACAATGTAAACCCATTTTTGTTTTTATTAATTAAAGTGCAAAAATAAACAAAAAAATGGAAACTTTTAACAGGGTCATTTTACTAAATACGACGATATATTTTTATTTTTAATGTATTTATAAAGTAATGTACATTAATGTGCTATATAGCATTTTATTTTATCGTTGTAAACATTAAATTTGGTATTATTTTAATATTTGTCTTTATTAGTATTTTTACATATTTAATTTTAATTTAAAATATATTTTATGATCATTTTAAAAATAAAAGAATGCGTTATTTTTTGTTTTGTTTTTCTTTGGTTTGTTAGTATTGGTAATGGACAATTGTTAACATCTACAGCAAAAGACTTATATGTTTTATCTAATAATTATGCACAGACTAATTGGAATTCAAATGCGAAGATTGTATCAATTGAAACTGCAAATGTTTATGCTGATGGTAAAAGTGAGAGTTGGACTTATAGAAATAATGTATTGGGAAATCAAGGGGATTATTTAGTTGTTGGCTGGTACAATGCCGTGTCGGGATTGCCACAATTTACAGGAAATTTGAACATGTCGTATCCTGGAATGTATTACTCTCAGCTAGAATTAACAATTTTGGATTCTGATCAAGCAATTTCTATTGCAGAAGAAAATGGGGGGAGTTGGATTCGGGAAAACTATTCGAGCGTTACTTGTTTTGCA
>JAQVGK010000285.1 GCA_028696755.1 Bacteroidales bacterium
GGTAGTGGTAACGGCATTAATATGACTGTAAACAAACATCAGGGAATACGCTCTGCCCTTTGCTGGACACCCGAAATATCGGAACTTGCCCGTTTACACAATAATGCAAACATTTGTTCGCTACCAGCACGATTTATCGATATTAAAACAGCAGAAGAAATTGTTGTAAAATTTCTAGATACCCCTTTCGAAGGAGGACGACATTTAAACAGAATTAATAAAATTCCGGTAGGAAAATAAATATTGTCTCCATGGTGAATGAAAAAGCGACCAGTTTCCTGGCCGCCAAACCTCGCCTAACCTCTAAACCCTCAATATCCAACAGTGTTTTTGAGCGTATGACATTACAAAAAATGTAATGCAAAAAGTTTTGATATAAATAGTTCAACCTACTTTGTTTCGCGTATATTTAAAGTCGAATTATTTCTAAATTTCTCATTTAAGAGATTTCTATGAAAATCTACTTCTATCATAACATATTGTCCTAACCCCATTTTAGAATTAGCTTGATTCCTAATAATCTCAAGAATCAATATCCTGAAATGTAGATTTACATTGCCTGTTATACTCACATTGTTTTCCATAAATTTCTTGATCTTGGCGACATTACTAATTTACAACAGCCACGATAAGATTTAAACTTAATTTGTATTCATTGATGTGAGTTTGATATGAAAATACAACTTGTCGAAGCATGGCAAATCTCTTATTGTATATAATAATTAGCCGATTGTTGGGAGTTGTGACCAATTTCTCATATTTAGAAGGAAAGATGTAGATCGCGGAAATATACACATTCATAAAACAAACGAAAAAGCATTAAAAATTCAACTAAATGGAATGAAAAGAATTTCTAGGAAGAACGATCGTAATTCAATGTCGTTTAGTTAAGCAATTTTAGGTATATGTCCGCTGGACAAAAAGTGCTGTTGGATTAAGCTTTTTACTGACGTTTATGTCCGCTGGACAAAAACGAGTTTTAGTTAGTTAACTTTAACAGAAAAACGTAGGAAAATTTAGCCCGTTAGGGCTTCAACGTCAGTAAAAATCAATCAACAGCTAAAATCACTCCTTTGTCCAGAGGACATTAACATTTTATCAATGGATAATTTTAAGACAATAAATTCCATTATTGAATGCCTTAACTAAACGACATTGGATCGTAATTTACGATACCATCAAATTACATCCCCTCACTTCCGAATGGTCGAATCGTCCACTAACTTCAAAGCTTTGATCTTGAAAAACAGTTCCCGCATCGGCAGTTTCGATAAAACAGCAAGAGTTTATGTTTGCCAAATCGATAATATTAAGAACTCCTTTTCCAGATTTTATAACCGAAGTTGGGTCATACGGATCACGCACCAAGACCTTCAATTGTGGGGGGCAATAAAAAATTCCACTTTGCTTAGAATATGCTTGTGATAAAAGTTCTGTCATACCATATTCGGAATGAATAGAATCACACTTAAACGAACTTGTGAGAATAGTGTGTAATTCGTTTCTGGTAATTTCGGCTTTTCGACCTTTCATTCCGCCGGTTTCCATTACATTGCCGTTTTTAATTTCGGGTCGAAATTTTTCGGCAAAATCAAGAAGAGCAAAACTTACTCCTAAAAGCAAATATTTCTTTTTTTCCTTTTCCAACGAAATAATTTGGCTGTTTAGTTCTTCGAACTGATCGAGAAAGAATCCACTTCTTTTATCTATGGAAAGTTTGATGAGTTCTTCTGCCATAAATACTAAACTTGAACCACTTCTTTCGAGATAGGATGGTAGAAGTGCAAGAAAAACCCAATCCTTGGGCTCGCCATAAAAAAGCTTAAAGTTTTCGATGAATGACTTTTTATAAACTTCAATATCAGTTACATAATGCAAGGATGGGATATTACCTGTTGTGGTACTTGACGAAAAAATAATTTCAGCA
This sequence comes from Bacteroidales bacterium, assembly GCA_028696755.1. The sequence goes on from JAQVGK010000285.1 coordinate 1,928, forward strand.
TCATTGTTACCAGAGATTATCGTTTCTGTTTTAAAAAGAGAAATTGGTAAAAATGGAATCTCGGTTATCATTTTAACATTGTTTGGATTTTTTTTACGCAAATCGCAATATGTTTGATAAATGTGATTCTCTTTATATTGATATTTAAAAGCCTGTAAAGCCAGCTTTTCAAACTCTTTTGAATTTGAAATTTTAAAAATGTCGTTTAAATATGTGTTGTAATCAAACATAAAAATCATTTATGCAAAAATAGGAAAAATGTGTATCGGCTAATGCGCAATGGGAAACATTTGGTGAAAAATAATAAGCCACTAAGCTGGTAAAATTTTGTAAGCAGTGGTCGGTATGTCGGTCCTTCGACACCTACAGGCTGTTGCACTGGGCTACTCAGGAACCGTGGTCGGTGGGTTACTGCAAAAAATTGCTTTTTTGTGGGATTTAGTGCCGTTAGCTTCGCTGAGGGCTAAAGCCGTTCGTGCTTTAGTGGCTCAAAAAAAAACTAGCCACAAAAACACGAATGCGCAAGCGCTACACTATAATTTAGTAAACTTTTTGTAAGCAGTAATCGGTATGTCGGTGGGTTACTGCAAAAAATTGCTGTTTCGTGATATTTCGTGCTTTTCGTGCTTTAGTGGCTCAAAAAAAAACTAGCCACAAAAACACGAATGCGCAAACGCTACACTAAATTTAGTAAACTTTTTGTAAGCTGTAATCAGTATGTCGGTGGGTTAATGCAAAAAATTGCTGTTTCGCGATATTTCGTGCCGTTAGCTTCGCTGAGGGCTAAAGCCGTTCGTGCTTTAGTGGCTCAAAAAAAAATAGCCACCAAAACACAAAAGCGCAAGCGCTACACTATAATTTAGTAAACTTTTTGTAAGCAGTAATCGGTATGTCGGTGGGTTAATGCAAAAAATGATGTTTCGTGATATTTCGTGCTTTTCGTGCTTTAGTGGCTCAAAAAAAAACTAGCCACAAAAACACGAATACGCAAACGTTACACAAAATTTAGTAAACTTTTTGTAAGCAGTAATCGGTATGTCGGTGGGTTAATGCAAAAAATTGCTGTTTCGTGTACTTTGGTGTTCTTTGTGCTTTAGTGGCAAAATAATATTCGTAAAAAAAGAGGCATAAGAACTATGCCCCTTTGCGAATACACCCCTTGAGTCTTATTTTTTCTTAAAGACAACGTATTCGTTTTCGAAATTCAAAAAATACTCTCCTTTTTTCAAATTCGATACATCAACCACATTTCCGTTTCCGGAGACAAGCTCTTCGCCGAATTCGTTTATCACCGCATAACGGGTTGGCGCACTCAGCTCTATTTCTTTATTTACTTTACCAAGCGGAGTGTTAACACTAACCTTTTCGCGCTCGAGTTCATATACAATTTCGTCTGAATAGAATTTTCTGTTTAAATGATCGATCTGATAAATACGATATCTATTTTCTCCATTAAAAGGATATACTTTTACTGAATATTCACGTGATCCAGGACCACCTTCTCCAGGAACTCTGGCAACTTCGAGCCATCTTCCCCATCTAAACTCCTCAACATAAAATGTAAGTTTCCCCGACTCGTTATCAGTTGTAAACTTAAGCAAATCATTATATCCCAAATCTGTATTGCTTATGTTGTATGTACATAACGGTTTTAAAACCTCTGGATTAACAAGTTTGGGTGTGCAGTTTTCGTGATGTTTAATGGTTACGGTATATTCTTGACCGAATTGTAAGCCTGCAAAATCCAGATATATTCTAAATGCGCTTGAGTTGATAACATCTTCAAATTTCGTGTTATTAATTGTTACTTCATATGCGCAATATTCTTCTCCGGCATCTAGCATAGGATTAATAATAAATAAGTCCTTACCCTGATAAACGCCCTTTAAAATCATTTCATCAGCAAAGACTTTGTTTACTGTCAAAAAACTCAGAAAAATCAAAATCGTTAAAGTGCTGGTTTTCATAGCTTTACAAATTTTATTAACAAATTATGAACAAAAATAACATCAAAAACGACTTTCTCCAAATTTTTTTCAATGTTTTTTTAATTTTTCTTCATCAAAGTTTTGGCAAACACATTTAACGCATTGATTATCAGTAAGTTTCAACTTGTTAAGATTTTTTTGTTTGTAACAATAATTTTTTACCCCATTTTTTTGTTTTACAAATATTATTTTTGTGTTTATTAGAACCGAAACATCTTAATTATGAGAAAATTCTGCTTATTCGCGTTTGTAATTATAAGTTTAAACGCAGTTGCTCAGGAGTACACCGACGAAGTTTTATATTATCAGAACGGAAAGGTTAAAGAACAGGGAGTTCTTCACATGGGTCAAAAAGATGGGACTTGGAAATATTACTCTCCTGAAGGTAAAATAATGGCAGAAATTGATTATTACAAAGATGTTATTCACGGACTAAATAAAGTTTACTATCCTGATGGCAAAGTGAAGGAAGAATATAATTATTGGGGAAATGAGCGCCACGGTTCTTTTGTCGAAAACTATCGCAACGGAAATCCTTCGTTAAAGGGATTCTATCATAGCAATCAAAAAGATAGTCTTTGGCAGGTTTATTACGAAAACGGCAAACTGCAAAGCGAAGTTCTGTATAAAAAAGGGCTGTTGGTTAAAATTATCAATTTCTATGATCAAACCGGAAAACAAACAGTTGTTAACGGGAATGGCGAAATGGTAAGCTATTATCCAAATCTTATTAAAAAATCTGAAGGTAAATTAGTTAATGGTGTTGAACAAGGTTTCTGGACTTATTATCATGAAAATGGCAAAAAGGCATCTGAAGGTAATTTTGATAATGGCAAAAGGATTGGAACCTGGTTAGAATGGTACGATAATGAGAACAAAAAGAGCGAGGTAAATATGGAGTCGGGTTTAAATACCTATTGGACGATAAACGGGGAAAAGGAAATGGAAGGATTACTTCAGGACGGAAAACGAGAAGGTCTTTGGACATATTGGTATCCGGATGGAAAAGTAAGAAGCACAAATAATTACCAAAATGACTTACGGCACGGTCTCCAAACAAAATATTATCCAAATGGCAACAAGCAAAGCGAACTTAATTATGTTAATGGAGTAATGGAAGGTGAGGCGCACTTTTGGTTCGAAGATGGAAAAAAAGATATTGACGGACATTTTGTAAATGATTTGCAGGATGGTTTGTGGACATACTGGCGCACCGATGGCACAAAAGGTAACGAGGGAAATTACATTAAAGGAAAAATGGAAGGTCGCTGGACATTCTGGTACGCTAATGGTCAAGTATGGAAAGAGGT
>JAQVGK010000286.1 GCA_028696755.1 Bacteroidales bacterium
ATTTGGCATAAATAAAATTACTGTTTCATCAATCGAGATGGCATTGTACTTTAGAAAGCTTGGGTTTCGAGATATAACAATTGCGTTTCCTGTGAATGTGCGCGAGCATAAAAAACTTAAACAACTCTCAGCAAACACAAAGCTGGGATTGCTTGTTTCTAATTCCGAGTCGGCACTTATGCTCACTAAACTAGCTGGTATAAAAAGCGACATTTGGATTGAAATTGACACAGGTTACAATCGTTCGGGGATTGAGTGGAATAATTTTAATGAAATTGATAATTGCATTAATACAATTCAAAAATCGACAGAACTAAATTTTAAAGGATTTCTCACCCACAACGGGCTTACATACTCACTAAACGACAAAAAAAGCATACTTGACTCCGCAAGAGATTCAATCTCGAAAATGCAAAGCCTGAAAACGAAAAATGCCGAGCTAAATCCACTTATTTCGATTGGAGATACGCCAAGTTGTAGTATAATAACTGACTTTCCTGGGATTGACGAAATTCGTCCCGGTAATTTTGTTTATTACGATTTAATGATGCTAAGAAAAGGTATGTGCACGCAAGAACAAATTGCAGCAACAGTTTTTTGTCCAATAACCGACATTAACAACAAAAGATCCGAGATTGTAATTCATGGTGGAGCAATACATTTTAGCAAAGAATATATCGAAATTAATGGTCAAAAATGCTTTGGAAAAGTTATTCAGCATATTGGTAGAGAATGTGTTGTATTAGAAGAGAATATTGTTTCTTTATCTCAGGAGCATGGCATCATTAAGATTGGGAATTCTAATATTAGCAGCTACCATCCTGGCGATTTACTTGAGATTATTCCTGTTCATTCTTGCTTAACCGCAAATCTGATGAAAGGAAAAACGATGCATTGGTGATATATTCTGTTAACGGTAACTTCGACTTCGCTCAGTCACCTAAAGACGTGCAGTGGTTTACAAATTCTTCAATGCCAAAAACTTACCAAAGTGTAAATCTTCTTTTAAAACATGATTTACAATCCAATCAATGAGTAAAACTTGTGTTCTGAACATGAGATAGGTTTTGCTCATTGTATTTGAATTTATTTCTTCTTTCAGCAATTTGTAAGCTTTAAGAAAATTTATATGTTGACGTTTTTGTCTCTCGGCAAAAGTATAGTTTTCCGCGGTCATCAATTCTTCTTCGTCGTTAAAATGAGAAACGGTATAATCTCCTAAGAACGACATAAGTTCATCAATTACTTCTTTAACTTCATTATTTTCAATGGCATGCTGTAATTTTACAGCATTTGTGAATAGTTCCTTGTGCTGGCTGTCGATAATTGGATTGCCTATTTCAAACTCCGAATTCCATTCAATCTGACGATCAAGTTCGGGCGCTCCTTCAAAATATGCATTCTCAGTATAGAGTTGACATCTTTCGAGATAAACATGCGCTGGCATATCCTCGGGATTAAGTTTAATACATTTTTCCAACAGAAAGCGAGCTGAGTTTATCTCTTTATAGTGATAGTGAGCCAGAGCTTCTTCGAACAGAGCTTTGGTTTTTGTTTTTAAACTTTTCGACTTAAACGAATCTGTATCATAAACTTCGTAAACCGATTGTGGTTTTGTTTTGCCTTTTACCAGCACTCTATCAATAAATCTTACCGAAAACATTCGGCAATCCTGCAAACTATTAAAAGTATTTTCGCCAATTAATAAATTTACACGATATGTTTTTGTTAGAGTTTCGAGTCTTGAGGCAAGATTTACGGCGTCGCTAATTACAGTGCACTCCATCCTACCTGGTCCTCCTACAGTACCGAGCATACACAAACCTGTATTTAAGCCGATTCCAATTCTAGTTTCTGAAAAACCTTTTGCTCTTCGCTCTTTATTAAACTTCTCTAACTGTTTAAGCATCATTATCGCGCAATTCAATGCCGAATCGGGCCAAGTCGGAAAAACAGCCATAATTCCATCACCCAAAAACTTGTCGATAATTCCACCATGACTTGTTATAACCGATTCCATTTGCGACAAATAAGAGTTAATAAAGTCGAAATTCTCTTTTGGAGTCATGGTCTCCGAAAGCTGTGTAAAGTCACGAATATCGGCAAACAAAATTGTAAGTTCTTTTTCGGTTTGATCGCCAAGATTAACATCCTGAATTTTATCTTTGCCAAGTAAACTAAGCATGTTGTATGGAACAAAGCGCGATTCAGACACTATCTGATCTAACAGTACAGAATTACCATGATTAACGAGGCTTTGTTTTTTCATGGTGTAAAGATAATTATTTTTTCACAAAATACCTTTGCAACAAAATACCACCAATAATCAACACTAATCCAATGATTGTTGCGATTTTAATTTCTTCGCCAATTGTGATGCTTACTATAATCAGTGATAAAAACGGAGCAAAATAAATGAGGTTACTAACTTTTGCAGTTGTTTCGGACAGTAATAGTGCCATCATCCAGAGAAAGAATGTTATTCCCATCTCGAAAACACCTACATAACTTACCCCAATTAGACCATTTACACTTGGAAAAACAATGCTGTTTGTTGCTATGCCATAAACCGAAACAAAGAAAAAACCAAAAACGAAGTTCATAAACAGCTTTAAAGTTTCGTTTCGTTTATCACGAACATTCATAAGCCAAAATGTCGCCCAAATAATCGTGCTAAGAACTGCTAAAATCACTCCGTAAGTGTTGGTGAATTTAAAATCGAGAATATTTCCACCAGTTGCAATTACAAAACTTCCGACGAAAGACACCATAATTGCAAGAATACTTAAAAAACCGATTTTCTGTTTTAGAACCGGGATTGATAATAGCACTAAAACTACCGGCCAAAGATAATTTAAAGTAAGAGCCTCCTGAGCTAGTAATAAATCGTATGCCTGAAAGAGAATAAAATAGTATAGAAAAGGGTTTATCAAACCCATTAGAGCGGAACTAAAAATCTCACGTAAACTCTGTTTAAAGATTAGCCCCCACTGCCTTCTTGCCGAAATAAAAATAACAAAAACAATCAGTGAAACCAATACAGACCAAAAAAGTAAGTTAAAGAAATCAACCTCACGTAAAGCCAGCTTAAATGCCGAACCAACTGTTGACCAGCAGAGTACAGCAGCAGCAGCGTATAGGTAGGCTTTTGTTTGTTTTTTCATTTTACAAATGTATTATAAATAAATTTTTTATAAAAATGAGTTGAGTTCTTCTTACAAAAAATCAAAATCAATTATTTTAAGTCATCAATTTGATACAAATTTTTCCATGGTATAACTTGAATATTATTACTTCTTGTTTGCATAATATCTCCATCATAAACTACATAAGCTTTTTGATTTCCACCTATTTTTTGCCAAAATTTTATCCCTTTAAAATAGTCCTCAGTAACAGTTTTGCCAGATTTTATCTCTATTGGAATGAGTTCTTGATTTTTTTCAAATATAATATCGATCTCGTTACCCGTATTATCGCGCCAAAAATAAAGATTCATCGATCTAGCAGAATTAAATCGACTTTTAACCAATTCTGACAAAATAAAATTTTCAAATATATTGCCTCGCATTGGATTTAGTAATAATTGGTTTGGTTCTTTAATTCCGAGTAAAGAACAAACAATCCCTGTGTCGTAGAAATACAATTTAGGCATTTTAACAAGCCTCTTATTAAAATTAACATAGTGAGGTTGAAGCCTATAAACTATAAAACTCGATTCCAATACTCCTATCCAAGAAGATATAGTTTTGCTATCAACACCTGTTTCAATTGAAAGATTACTAAGATTTAGCAACTGTCCAACCCTCCCAGCACAAAGACGCAGGAATTTTTCAAAAAGATAAAGGTCAGTAATGTTTTTAATTTGCCTCACATCCCTCTCTATGTAAGTTCGAATATAATTTTGATACCATAATTCATAATTCACTGGTTGATTATAAACTGGCGGGTACATCCCATTTAATAAAATAGAATCTGAGGAAAATGAATGTTTAATTTCATCATATGTAAATGGTAATAGAAATAAATATGCAACTCTTCCAGCCAAACTCTGCGAAATATTTTGCTGTAATAGGAAATTATTCGATCCGGTTAAAATGAATTTCCCTGTCTTATCGCTATTATCAATGATTTCTTGCAAATAGGAAAATAATTCCGGCACTCTTTGTACTTCATCAAAAATTGCCCCATCATAGTATTGAGTAAGAAAACCACGAGGATCATCAATAGCATATTTCCGAATATCTGGATTCTCTAAATTTACATATGGTAAATTTGGAAAGCACAATTTAACAAGTGTCGTTTTACCAGATTGACGTGGACCAACTACCGCAACCGATTTGAATTGTTTTGCTAAATTTTCTAAAGTAACCCGAGCTTTTCTTTCTATCATAATTCTTACAATTATGGAATTGGATTCCGAATTTGTAAACCAATTGCAAATATATGGAAACAAATAATATAAATTTGCAAATTATCTCTTTTTTTTTCAGTTGTAAGTTTTTGCGCAGGACTAATGTGATTGTTTTGGCCAATTTTACTTTATCTTTGTAAAAAACATTAAAAATGTGCGGTCGTTTTATTTTAGTTCAGAAACTCGAAAAACTTGAGGCACGGTTTAACGTAACTGCGGTACCTGAGATTAATTATGTACCATCATACAATATCTCTCCAGGAAAAACAAGTTTGATAATTCCTGCAGATGCTCCCGACAAAATAATGCCCGCAGTTTTTGGATTAACACCATTTTGGGCAAAAAAACCGATGTATTTATTTAATGCCCGAAGTGAGGGAGATCGAAACAAAGAGAATAATCCGGATTTTAAAGGAGCAAAAGATATTATTACCAAGCCAGCATTTCGCAAACCAATTCGCTCGCAGCGATGCCTTGTGCCAGCTGATGCATTTTACGAAGGAACAACTGCCGATGGGCTATCAAAACCTTTTTTGGTCTTTTTAAAGAATAAAGTAAGACCTTTTGCGTTTGCCGGCCTATACGATGATTGGAAAAATCCGGAAACAGGCGAAACAATCAGATCATTTTCGATTATTACGACAACTGCAAATACATTGATGCAAAAGATTCCGCATCATCGCTTTCCGGTTATTCTACCGCAATGGCAAGAAAAGAAATGGCTTAGCGAACGAACAGCACTTACCGACATTACCGATATGTTAAAGTCGCCAGCTGATGACATCATGAATGCTTATCCCGTTGCAGAAAG
>JAQVGK010000287.1 GCA_028696755.1 Bacteroidales bacterium
TATTCGCAGGACTTGCTATCTGCAGGAAAAGTTATGGAAACTACTGTTGTTTACACCATGTCGCAAGCAAAAGGGCGTGGAATGGGTAAAAATATCTGGCTTTCTGAAGATAATAAAAACCTACTTTGTTCATTAATTGTTTTTCCTGAGCTTAAAGCTGAATCACATTTCTCGCTTAGCATGATTGTATCGCTGGCAATATGCGAGTATCTGATTTTAAAGGGTGTAGAAGCTAAAATTAAATGGCCAAACGATATCTGGGTGCAAAATAAAAAGCTAGCCGGAATCCTTATCGAAAACTCTATTATGGGTGATAGAATAAAGTCATCGGTTATTGGTGTTGGACTTAATTTAAACCAAACAAATTTTCCAGCCGAAATTCCTAATCCGGTTTCTTTGTCTCAACTTACAGAAAATTCTTATAATATTGATAATGAGATAGTTACAATTTCAAATTTAATAAACAATGCAATTGCTAGCTTATCCAAAAACGAGTTTTTAAATATCAGGACAAATTATCTTTCAAAATTGTATCGTTATAACGAACTAAGCGAATTCAAATCCAATGATAGAATTTTTAAAGGGACAATTATCAGCGTTAACCAAACAGGTCATCTCGTCGTTAAAGAATCTGCGGGTAATATTTCGGAATTTTATTTTAAGGAAATCGAGTTTGTTTTGTAAGCATAGTTTGTTAATCTTTGCTTTTGGGCTCCAGTAAATATATAAATCTTGTCATTCGGCCTAATCAATAATCAAACAATTAAAAAATTCTCTTCCACTTGTCCGTTAGGCGATGCGCTGAGTGAGTCGAAGCGACATTTATATCTTAGGGAATTTTGCAAATTGTTTTTTGTTTCCGCGATAGCGGATATACAGTTTAAAGTTAGCTTTTATTTTTAGAGAATTATGATAAAACAGCCAAGATTTATACTAACCCACCGACGTACCGACCACCGATCACAAAAACTACCATTCTACCTAAGCTGCTCATCTAGCCTATTAATCTCAGCCTGTCGGTATGTAAGTGTATTAATTAAGGCAGCGGTGTAATTGTTATTGTACTTTTTGTAAGCATCGTTGGCGAATTGCAATGCTAATTCAATATCGTTATTTACCTCATAATAAACAGCCAAATTGTGCAAAGCATAAGCTGATATTTTTACATCGCTATCGTTTTTCAAGTTATTCCAGATATTGTATGCTTCCTGCCAGTTTTTCTGACGAGCATATTTAACAGCCAACTTCATTTCGGCATTACGTGTTTTGAAAATAGTACGAGGTTCGGTAGCCCATGTTGGTGAAATTCTTTTTGCATACATATATCCTGCATATCCACCTGCTTGTTCAACAGCATCTCGTTTTGATGGAATCTTACGACGCGCAGCTTCAATATCATAATCGTCGTATTCCCAAATTTTTGCATCGCGAAATCCTTGTTGGTCGAGAACCTTTTTATTTGCCGGATCATAAACTCGCCAACCTGCATCAATAAATACTTCCAAGCCTTCGATATACTTTGTTTTAGTTACCTTTTGTCCGTCAACTGTTGTGGTTACATTTTTTGTGTTCGAAAAATAGCGGGTGTCGGAGTCAAAAGTTTCCAATACAATAATTAGATCTGCATCATACTGGTTTGCAAGCTTTTGAACCGTGTCCCAATCTAGTGGTAAAGGCCATTCTTTTGTTCCAGTTCCTCGCAAATCGTAAGTTGTGTTTACTGTCGATTTATATTTAGGTGCTTCGTTTACAGCAATCGAAAAGCTAGTGATACAATTGTCGGATGCGTTACGATCTTGATGAATACCTTCTCCTGTAAATAATCCTTCAACAAAGTTTCCACCTTTTTCTCCCTTGCCTGGCAAGCTTCGGTTAACTACTGCAATTTTTTCGTGTTTACCTGGAATGGTTATATCTGCTGGTTTTAAAACATCTACATAAATGGATGTTGTTTTACACGAGTTGAACACACATATTGCAGAAATAAAAATAATTGAAAACAGTATAATCTTTTTCATAATGCTTAGTTTTAGTTTTTTAAAAACAACAAAAATCATTCCTTTAAACCCTATCATTTTATTTTAACAAATATGTGTTTGATGTGCGTTTTTTCAACTTCTCGTTCGTCGATAATAAAATGCTTTGCTAGTGATTTGAAAAGAGGTGTTAATTTTGAAAATCCATAATTACGTGGATCGAAATCTGGTTTTTTCTTAATGATTAAAGCACCAACCTCAGCCATAAATACCCATCCACTTTCATCTGCCAAATCTTCAACGCTTTTCTTTAATAGTTGAATAAGTTCGTTGCTAATTTTTTCGTATTGAACCGTCTTTGATTTTTCAGTTTTTATTGATTTGGTGTTTTCAGCTTTTGGAGTGTTTGGATTTCCGATAATTTCGATATAGATAAACTTATCGCATGCAACAATAAACGGATTTGGTGTTTTCTTCTCTCATATTCCAACAACCAAGGATCCCGATTCGCGTATTCTTGTAGCAAGTCTTGTAAAGTCACTGTCGCTAGATACTAGGCAAAATCCATCAACCTTTTCGCTGTGCAATATGTCCATAGCATCTATAATCATGGCCGAATCTGTTGCATTTTTTCCAGTTGTGTAACTGTATTGCTGAATCGGTGTTATAGCGTGCTCAAGCAGAGCTGGTTTCCATCCGGATACTGTTGGTTTTGTCCAATCTCCATAAATTCGTTTTATGGTTGGGATGCCTAATTTAGCAATTTCGTCGAGCATACCCGAAATATTGGAATAGGGAATATTATCTGCATCTATTAGTACAGCTAGTTTTAAATCAGTTTTTTCTTTCATTTTTATAGGTATTTTGGGTCTTTCGTTTTATTTTAGAAGCAGAGAGTCGATTCCAAAAACATAATCTTCAATTACATTTAGTTTTACAGCAGTTTCCGAACCATTAAATCCGGTTATGTCTCCGTAGTTTATTTTATCTCGAAATTGTTTCTGATATTCTTTTGCTATTGGTAAATATGTCCAGTGCCATTTTTCTTCGTTGTATCCAACAGTTCGGCTGGCAGTATAAACCTGATAGAAACCATATTCTGCTGCATTGTCGACAAGCCATTGATATGCTTTTTTTCCAGTTTCTGTTTCGAAGAAATTTAGTTTTGTGCTCATCATATCTATGTCGGTTCCCCAGTGATGGCGGGATGTGCCTGGCATTGCCAGATAACTTAAAACTGATTTTGAAACTTTCTCAGGATTTGATGAGCTATAATAGCGTTGGTTCCATAACCATTTTTGAGTATCAAAACTTCTAAATGCTGAAACTATTCCAAGGTTTACACCTTCTGCTGCTGCAGCTTCGTACATTGCGATATAATGCTCGAGCACATCTTTGTGAATGTATTCTTTTCGCAGCAGGCAATATTTTTTTGGTATTTCTACAAACAGACTGTCTTTTGCTGCATCGAATTTGCCTAAAAGGTGTTCTTTGCTAATATCTGGATACTGCCTAATACTGTCGGAAATTGATATGTTTTCGCTAATCTGCTTTTCAGGTATTATTGCCGATTTATGTTCCGTTTTATTATTGCAGGAACATAGCATTATGGCAATCAAAACTTGTGATAATATCAGATTCATTTTATTCATTTAGGAAAGTAATAATTCTATTTGTTAATGAACTTATATCAAGTCCGTATTTTGAAAGCAATTCGTTTGGTGTTCCTGATTCTCCAAAGCAATCTGGCATTCCAATGATTTTCATTTTTACTGGATGTTTTTGTGATAACATTTCGGCAACAGCGCTTCCTAATCCGCCAAAAATCTGATGTTCTTCGATTGTAACAATTCTACTAGTTTTTTTTGCGGAATTTACAATTGTATCTTCATCTAGTGGCTTTATGGTGTGAATATTTACTACTTCTGCGTTAATTCCTAATTTGCTAATCTCTTTAGCCGCTTCAAGAGCTTGCCAAACCATTGTACCTGTTGCTATAATGCTTAAATCAGAACCTTCTTTTAGAATTTGTGCTTTCCCAATTTCGAAATTCTGATTTGGTGATGTAAAATTTGGTATTGGTTCGCGACCATATCTGATATAGCATGGACCTTGTAACTTTGTTAAGGCTTCTAATGTTGCAACTTTGGTTTGATTTTCGTCGCATGGACTAAGCACGGTCATACCTGGAAGCGAACGCATAACAGCAATATCTTCGAGTGCTTGGTGTGTGGCTCCATCCGGACCAGTTGATATACCAGCATGTGCTCCGCCAATAATTATGTGCAGATTATTGTAACAAACCGATACTCTTATCTGATCTGCAGTTCGCATTGCCGAGAAGGTTGCGTAAGTCGAAAATACTGGAATCTTTCCCGAAAGCGCCAATCCTGCAGCTACTGATGCGGCATTTTGTTCTGCAATTCCTAATGAGAAAAATCTTTCTGGAAATTTTTCTTTAAAGAAATTTGTACCCACCGAATTTGTGATGTCCGAACCTAAGCATACAATTCTATTGTCTATAGAGGCAATTTCGGCAAGTGCTTTGCCAAAACCGTTTTTCATTGGGCTAAGTTGTTGAATATCAGTCATTTTCAAAAACTATTCTTGATCATCAGCATACCATTCGGCAAACGAATTTGTTGTTTCGTGCAATTTTATACTGTAAAGACGAATGTTTGATGGTAGAAGTGGTTTAATAATTTCGGCGAAATGTATCACCATATTTTCTGCTGTTGGCTGAAAATCTACAATGTGGATTCGCTTAAAAAGCTTATTCTCGCCTTCAAAATATGACGTTTCTTCTTTATCGCTAAGTAAAAGACTGTGGTCAAATTTGTCCACAATATTTGGTTTTACAATTTGTTTTAAATTTCCGAAATCCATAACCATGCCGAGTTTTGTTGAACTTTCGTCGGAGATAGGCTCGCCAATAATTGTAACTGAAAGTTTGTAAGTATGTCCGTGTACATTTCTACATAAACCATCGTAATTATGCAGTGCGTGTGCTGTTTCAAACTCAAACATTTTAGTGACTCTAATCTTTGTCATATTCATTGTTTTATTGATGAAACAAAGTTATTAAAAATTTTGTATAAAGTTTCTTTACTTAACAGATCCTTAAGTTCAATTAGTAAATGCAACTTTTAGGAGTATAAATGTATTCTTAATATCGCAACCCTAATCTCTCTTTGTGGAGTGAAGCGTAGCGAAACGGAGCAAAGAGAGATTAGGGTTGCCCCCTTT
>JAQVGK010000288.1 GCA_028696755.1 Bacteroidales bacterium
GGTGCACCTATGTTAGGATTCTTGGGCACCGTACTTGGTATGGTTCAAGCATTTTTCGAAATGGAACAAGCTGGTGGTAACACCATCAATTTGAGTCAATTGTCAGGTGGTATTTATACTGCTATGGTCACCACAGTTGCGGGGTTAATAGTAGGTGTTTGTGCTTATTTTGCTTACAATTACTTAGTAGGTAAAGTAGGCGAGGTAATGCGCCGCTTGGAAATGCGTAGCATGGAATTCATGGATTTGTTGAACGAACCTGCTGCTGGTAAAAAATAACTTGACGAATTGTCAAAAAACGTAAGATATGGCTATTAAAAAACGAAATAAAATTGACGCTTCTTTTAGCATGTCGTCCATGACCGACATTATCTTTTTGTTGCTGTTATTTTTTATGATAGCTTCAACTATGTCGTCACCGAATGATATGAAGGTCAATTTGCCTCAAAGTAAAGCTAAAACGGCTACTAAGGCAAATATTATCAAAGTTGGTATTGATCGCGATGGCGCATTCAGTATTGCCGAAGGCGTGGAAGCTCCTCAGTATATCGATTTTGAGCGTCTTGAACCCATGTTGAAAGCGGCTCAAGCAGCTGATTCAACCTTGTATGTGGCGCTTCACGCTGATGAAGAAGTTCCTTACAAACAGGTGGTACGCGTGTTGGATATTGCCAACCAAAACAAAATGAAGTTAGTTATTGCGACTAAAGTGGCTGAAAAATAAATGAAAAAATCTGAACTATACGCATCTGTAGGAACAGTCGTTGTTTGCGGAATAGTATTAGCTATTTTGCTACTGTTTGGCTTTTCTATATCTAAAAAAGATATGGACGAAGGTCTTATGGTTAGCTTTGGCGAAGAAATCGATGGTTTTGGACAATCGGAATTAGTGGCTCCGCCTACGGCTGTAACTCCTGTGGTTCCACCTGTATCAACTCCTAAAAATGAGGATTTGATGACTCAAGATGATGAATCGGTGGTGTTGGCTGCTAAGGAAAAAGAGAAAAAACGCAAAGAGGAAGAACGCCAACGTCTGTTGGAGGAACAACGACGCATAGAACAACAACGTATTGCTGCTGAAAATCAACGTAAAATTGATCAAGCTAAAGCGGCTGCAGGCGCCTTTGGTAAGTCACCTGGAGCTGGCAGTGGAAATACAACTGGTGATGCAATGCAAGGCAATCCTGCTGGTTCAGGTTCGTCTGGTGGACATTCGTGGTCACTTGCTGGACGGTCATTAAATGGAGGTTTACCAAAGCCTGCTTACAATGGAGATGAAGAAGGACGTATTATTGTTAACATTCGAGTAGATAGAAGTGGTAATGTGACTGATGTTTCCATTGCTCAAGGCTCTAATATTAGTAATAAAGAACTGCGTGACGCTTCGCTCGAAGCTGCAAAACGCACTAAGTTTACCGCTGGTAGCAATATTGCAAATGGAACTATTACTTATCAATTTAGATTGAATTAAGTTTTTTAATTTGATGAATTATATCTTTTTAGCAACAGGTTTTGAGGAAATTGAGGCATTGACCCTAATCGATGTATTACGCCGTGCGGATATTCCGGTGAGATCAGTATCCATTACTGATGAATTGGCAGTTGTGGGAGCACACGGCATTCAGGTTTCTGCCGATTGTTTGTTGAAAGATATTGATTTTAATGCAGCTCTTTATCTAATTTTGCCTGGAGGTATGCCTGGCGCTACTAACTTGTCTAATTGTAAGTTGCTTACCGTGCATTTAGAAGCCCATTACAAGGCTCAAAAACCTTTGGCAGCCATTTGTGCTGCTCCTTTGGTGTTGGGTCGTCTGGGCTTATTAAACGGATTAGATGTTGTTTGTTATCCAGGATTTGAACACGAATTGCAAGGTGCCCGTTTGAGCAGTCAACACGTGGTTCAATCAGAACGCATTGTAACGGCTAAAGGACCCGCTTATGCACTCGATTTTGCGTTGCAGCTCGTTGCTACCATTAAAGGTACCGATGTAGCTGCGACTATCAGAAAGGCGATGTTTTAAATTAGATTACAACTTAATACATAAAAAAAGAGAACACCAATTTGGTGTTCTCTTTTTTTATCGAAATAGTTTTTGCCTTATAGTTTTGTAACACATGTAAAAGTATCACTATTATTATTTTTGTTTGTATCCTTCGGGTGGTTTTACGTTGGTTAATTTGCATTTAACCCATAATGGTGGTAGAAGAATGGAAGCTCTTATACTATCAACATTCTCGATATCTTTCACAGGAGCTAATTGAGGGTTATTGAAAGAATTAATCATACGTTGTTCTCCGTAAATTCCGACCCGATTGTTTATGTTCTGTATAGCATCGACGATTACAGCATATTGTTGAATATGTATGTTCCCTTGAAGTACCATATTCCAAAGAAAAACTTCAAATTGTTGATATTTGGCAGTGTCAACAGAAAAAATCACTTGGCCTGTATGGAGTAGTCCTGCAAGAAATTTCATATCTAGCCAAGTATCTGTGCTCCTTCGTGAAACATCTGTTGTTAAATTTTCCATTTCAAGAAGGTACGGAAGCAGTAATTTTAAATAAGAATTTTCCAGTAAAGTATCATTCATATCAAACGATCTTTGCCGATAAATCATTTCTTCTAAAGTAGATAAAGAATTAAGATATTGGTTATTCATTATTCTTTCGTGCGATAAATAGTTTGCTCTTTCCTCAGGATAAATGGAATCGAAATAGTGTTGATATGGAGGGAACGGGAAGTGGTTATATCCATATAAATGGGTGCCATCTTCTGCAAATGAGAATGGATAAATAATTTCTTCTGGTTTATACCCATGTAAAATTAATTCTTTTATTAAGTTGGGTATATCATTTATATGGTGAGTTCTTAAACAACAATTGATAGTTGCAATATACTCGTCAGGGAAAGGGTATGCTTTGGTTAATGTTGTACGATATAATTGATATGCTGCTTCATAATCTTCATTCGCTTCATAGGTTTGGGCTTGTACCAAAGCGTTATAGTAAGCAATATAATCTGATTGTGCAAATGATTTTAAGCTAATCAAAAGTATCAATATTAAGAAAAGCATCAATTTGCTAAGTGATTTTGTCCTCATTTTCTTGCTTTTTTATATCCTTTAGGTGTTTTATAGCCAGTCAATGTAGATTGTACCCACAACGGTGATAAATAGATATTGGCTCTTAAGCTATCTACTTTTTCTGGATATTGGACTGGAGCATATTTAGTAATCTTACCAAATAAATTTTCTTCTACTTGCATGCCATACATGCTTTGATCATAGATGGCGTCCATGATAACGGCATATTGTGCGGCATGTAAATTGCCATTAAGCACCATGTTCCATAAACATTCTTTGTAATTGGTAAATTTAACTGAATCTAACTGAATCATCACTTGGCCAGTGTGAAGCAGAGCAACGAACAACATTAAGTCAGACCAAGTGTCAGTGTCTTTTCTGGATATATTTAGGTTGATTGTATCCATATTTTTAATTGCAGGATACATTATATTCTCATATGTTTTGTACATGAGTGTACTATCAATATTCATAAATCGCTGTTTATAAATTGCCTCTTCTAGTGTGGTTATAGAATTTAAATATTGGCTATTTATGATTTTTTGCTCAGACAAATATTTTTTTCTTTCTTCTGTGTATATAGAATTAAAATATGCTCGATAACGTTTAATTGGGAATTGATCGGAATACTTATAAGAATTTAGCTCCCCATTTGTATATGAAAATGGATAAATATATTCCTCTGTTTTGTACCCGTGCCGAATAGCTTCTTTGATTAATTCGGGAATATCTTTCTTGGAATTTGTTTTTATGCAGCACTTAATGGTCGCGATATAATCACCAGGGAAAGGATAGGCTTTTGTCAATGCTGTTCGATATAGCGTGTACGCTTTTTCATATTGTCTATTTGCTTCACACGTTTGCGCGTTTGCTAAATACTTGTAATATTCACTATAATTTGATTGCACAGGCAAAATACAAGAGAATGCAAGCACAATCATAATTATTTTTATAATGTTCATATTGGTTATTATTCAATCTTATGTCGTAAAACTTTACGAGTTAAAAGTATAAAATGTTTTTTAATTTGTACACCTTTTTCTGCAAAGAAATGTTTAACTGGGTTTGATTGTTCGTGAATGTTTTGTTATTGACCTGGAATGACTCGGTGAACGAGGATATACATAAAAAAAGAGAACGCCAATTTGGTGTTCTCTTTTTTTATCGAATAGCGTAAAACTTATTTCGTTTTAGCAGCTTTTTTTACGATAGCTCTGAATGCTTCTGGGTGATTCATAGCAAGGTCTGCTAAAACTTTACGGTTCATAGCGATACCTGATTTGTGTAAAGCACCCATAAGTTGAGAATAAGACATTCCTTCCATGCGAGCAGCAGCGTTGATACGTTGAATCCACAAAGCGCGGAAGTTACGTTTTTTAGCTTTACGATCGCGGAATGCATATTGCAAACCTTTTTCCCATGTATTTTTGGCTACCGTCCAAACATTACGACGAGCACCAAAGTACCCACGGGTAAGTTTCAAAATTCTTTTACGTTTTGCCCTTGAGGCTACGTGATTTACTGATCTTGGCATAATTTTTTTCTTTTTTGAATGTTAGCGTTCCGTTATCGGAATCTTTCGGCTAATCACTCGGTTAATCACTAAAGTTAATTCTTTGCAGTCAAAAGTTATCTGAGGGCTAATAACGCTTTAACGTTTTTCTCGTCAACGTGGCTAACTGTTCCAGTGTGAGTCAAATTACGTTTTTGTTTCAACGATTTTTTAGTCAGAATGTGGCTTTTAAAAGCATGTTTCCGTTTGATTTTTCCTGTTCCGGTAAGGGCAAACCTCTTTTTGGCACCGGAATTAGTTTTCATTTTTGGCATTTCTCAGTATAATTATAAATTAATAAAAAAAACTTCTTATTTTTTTGTGCTCTTAGGCGATAACATGATAATCATGCGTTTTCCTTCAAGAACAGGTAGTGAATCTACCTTCGCAATATCTTCTAATTCGCTAGCAAAACGAAGTAATAACACTTCACCTTGTTCTTTAAACAAAATAGAACGACCTTTAAAGAATACAAAGGCTTTCACTTTGCAACCTTCTTTTAAGAACGATTGAGCGTGTTTCAGCTTAAAATTGTAATCGTGTTCGTCGGTTTGTGGACCGAAACG
>JAQVGK010000289.1 GCA_028696755.1 Bacteroidales bacterium
AGAAGCGTAATATTTTCACGCAAATCCATATAAGACACTACTGCTTTTTCGAGCCATAATAGTAAAGCTGCCTCAGTCGGATTTCCCAACGTTTTAAGATTTTGAGGATCGGTATAATCTAAATGTGCGGTTGAATTTACTGCAATATTTTCCTTTACCAAAGTAGCTGCTTCGGAAGAATCGAGTTTTTGCATTGTCAAGCCAAAAAACTTGGTTTCGTAAACTTGCATCTGGTTTTTGGTAAGGGTTCCTGTTTTATCGGTACAAATAACTGTGGTTGCTCCCATTGTTTCGGTAGCATGCATCTTACGAACAAGATTATTAGATTTTAACATTCGTCTCATGCTAAGGGCCAGACTTAAGGTAACACTCATCGGTAGACCTTCGGGAACAGTTACAACAATAAGAGTAACTGCAACCATAAAGTACTGTAAAATTTGTGCCGCCATATCGATATTAACCCACGAACTGCTACTAAGAGGATCGATGCCAAAGGCAAAAGATAATCCGGCAAAGAAAACAAAAACTATAAGGCTATATAACGTCCATCTTAACCAGCCGTGGTATTCTATGGCTTTTGGAAGTTCTTTTTCTTTTTTGGTAATAATGCCGATTCCATCAAAAAGAATAGGCACCCAAATTTTTGAAAGAAGCACAATTGCAGCAAGTAACACAGCAATAAAGAGGTAGAATTGATCGAAACTAAAAGCTAGTTCGCCAATAACCATATCTTTAATAAATAAGCTTACAAAAGTAAGAACGGCAAAACTAAAACCGATAACACCAATAAATTTTGCGAGTCCTTCTAATTGCTTGTTAAGTGGAGTTACTTCGCCGCTAGCTTCTGCCGATTTGCGCGCAACTTTACCATATTCGGTAGCATCTCCAACTTCGGTAACGAGCATAAAGCCTGTGCCATCCATAACTTTCGTGCCTCGCATCAACCTATTTGATGGATAAGTAGCCTCGGCATGAAAATGCTCTGGATTTGTAGTTTTCTCAACCAAAGGCTCACCTGTTAAACAAGACTCATCAATCTGAATTGAAACTGATTCGGTAAGGTCTCCATCTGCGGGAACTTCGTCACCAGTATTCAGAATTACTATATCGCCAACAACAATATCTTTCTTACCAACTTCGGTAACAATTCCATTGCGAATTACCTTAACTGGACTATCGTCGTTAACCATGTTAAGAAGGTCAAACTTTTTGTCGGCATCATACTCGAACCAAAATGCAACTCCAGTAGCAAGAATTATTGCTACAAATATTCCAATAGTTTCGATAAAATCATTATGTACAAAGCCAATTCCTAGCGAAAGCAAAGCAGCGATCAATAATATCTTAATGATAGGATCATCGAATTTCTTTAAAAATAATTTCCATACAGCTTCCTTTGGAGGAGGTGTAAGGATATTGGCACCATGCTTTTTTCTGCTCTCGACAACCTGAGCATCGGTGAGACCGCTATAATGTTTTTTTGCTTCCATTTTTATTTTTTATTTGCCCCAAATCATTACAAAATTGCAATTTTTTTACGAATCGAAGCTGTTTAATCTTACTATTTTTTCAATAAACAATTTTTTTGACTGAACGTTTGGTCAAAAGTAGAACATTTTTTGAAATCAAGCAAATTTTTAAGAATATTTTAAGGAAAATTTTGATTATTCATAATCAATGTTGTGTAGTTAAGCAATTTTAGGTATATGTCCGCTGGACAAAAAGGGATACTGGATTAAGTTTTTTACTGACGTTTATGTCCCCTGGACAAAAACGAGTGTTAGTTTGCATGACTTGTTAGGAAAACGCAGAGAAAAAATAGCCCGTTAGGGACGAGATATATCAAGGCGAATACAATGTCAATGAAAGTTTTATCGGACAACAATGATATTAAATTCATGAAATACTTAACTAACAACATTGAACTGCAAATTATACTTATTAAGTGATTTAAGTAATAAGCTAAATAGCTCAAGCATTTTTGCTGTCGCCTTCTTAAATCTAACGCGAATGGACGAATTTTGCTGACGCGTATTTCATTTTCAGGCGTCAGCAAAATTCGTCCATTCGCGTTCAAAAAAACTTGGAGCGAACGTAGTGAGCGACAAGTTCATATTTTCACGTTGTTGGATAGTGATATCATCTTCGCATTATACCAATAACTTTTGAGAGGGAGTTCGCTATGTTTACTTCGAGATTGGACAAATAATTGTTTACAATTGTGCTAAAATCTTTAGTACGATTTTTGATAGAGAATCGTGCTAAATTTTTAAAGATGAAATTCAGATATATTTTACTCCTGATTTTTTTGTTTGTGTCGCTGTCTACCATGGCGCAGTACCGTGGCGATATTAGAATTGGAATATATGGACAGACAACAGTTACAGATCACGAGATGGTAGAGCAATTTGGTTTGTCGGGCGAATATTTTGTGTTCGATAATTTTAGTTTGGTTTACAAATACGGATTTGGTGTAGATCCGTATGGAAAAGTCAGTGGGCATATCAATCCGGGGATTTTAGTACTGGCGTTATTTATTCCTTATTCAGTTGACGCTATTTTTGCCTCTGCTTTAATTTGCGAAGGCGTAAGTTATCATTTCCGACCAATAGAAAATCTCGAGTTGGCTCCTTATGTCAGTCCGCTGGGTGCCGAAATTAATTTGCAGGGCGAAAAAGAATTTGTGTTATCATTAAATTCGGGCATGAAGTTGAATTTTTTAAACACTACCAAACTTAATAATTTTATGATCTCTGCTGACTTGGGTGTGCTATACATTTATGGTTCACAAAATGCATATCCATCTTTAGGACTGTCGTTAAATTATCAGTTCTAATTTGTGGAAAATCAACAATTTTCGTGTCTGATTGCCCGAAATTATAAAACTTAAACTATGAACATAATTTGCATTTGGTTTACAATTATTTTAAGTCTAGCATTACCAGCTTCAAATTCAGATTCACAATCTGATAATCCCAACATTTCAGAAACGAAAGAATGTAGCAATTTGTATCCTTTCGACTCATACTACATTGATTTAGAAACCAATAGCGCTCTTTTAATTGATGGTATTCCAAGTACAGATTTCAAGAAGTGCTCAAAGTACAGCAGAAAATTTGCAAATATTATTTCAGATTCTGTTTGCATTGGCAATAGGACATTTGTTTTAGATGTTGACAGCGACCATGGCAAATACGATATTCTCATCCTCGAGAATAATAAACTAATTTCAGCAATTCATTTACCAGTCGAAAATCCGCTTCCCGAGGTGCAAGATTATTCAGTTTGGATTTTTCCTTATGGCGAAAGTCTAATCATGTTCATGGAAGACATGTATTCAACACATTACATAATCTGTAAATATGATAAAAACGGCAAAGAGCTTAATAAAACTATGGTCGAAAATACTTTTGTTACGCATCCCGATAAAGAAACCGACTATCATCACCGTTATCTTTATTTCAAAGAAATAATTGGTAGCGAAATGATATTTACCTCGCACATTGCATTTGCAGAGAAATCAAAAACTGTAGTTTTATCGCTTAATGACTTTACAACTAAAGAATACGACATTACAGCAAATGGCTTAATTGCAGATGAAACCGAAACAAAGCTGGCAGGATTCGCAGAAAATAAGGATGAAAAATATGAAGTTATTTTGCTGGATGGAAGGAAATTTTCTTTCGATCTTAAATATGCAGATCCAGCCTGCGATTTTATTTTACAAGGAAACAATCTTTTTATTGCCAACTATCACCCAATAGCTACTGGAAGTAGTTTGTACTGCTATGATATTAGTGCGCAAAAAATAAAATGGCAGGCAGATGTAAAACAGGTGAATGCTTCTCACTCAGAATATTACAACACTGTAATAATTAGCACGTATAAAAATAAAATCGTAATGGAAGGCAATGAAGCCTACGGAAATTACGTTCAAATATTTGATGCCGAATCAGGAAAACGACTTGCGGCTTTTGGGGATTTTATTAGCTATGAATAAAAATTATTAACCATGATAAATGTTCCTAATTTCAAGTTAATCATTCTAACTTTATTTTTGTCAACTCTTACTGCATACACAGCAAATTGCTCAACAGAAAAATTTCCAAAGGAAAAACCAGAAAAGAGCAAAACAGAAAGTAAAATAATTCCAGTTTCGGATGTTGCCATTGCTAAGAGAAAACTACCCGAATCGAGCTATTCAGAAATCACAAAACTGCTATTTAACGGCAAAATCGAAGCAATTCCCTCAGGATATCAAGAAGAAAAATTTGTTTACACAAGAATTCACCCAATGATTGGTGCATTACATTATGGATTTGCGCATCATCGTCCTGTCTGTATTACTCCTGATATGATGTGGATGATGATTCTGCAGGGTTTTGCCGAGCATGTTTCGTTTAACACAGATAGCTTGAGCCCTTTACTTTTTAAAGACACAAACAAGGTAGATATTGAAATCAGGCGTGATGAATTTATTCGTGGATCGGCAGAAAATGACTGGTCAACGGTTTTTTCAGAATTTTCGGAAGAAATTTCCAACCATACTTTGCCTAATGTACATCCATTGTTTTCACAAAAATTTTCCACTACTAACAAAAACATCGCAGCTTGCTATACAATTACTATGATGGATGCCTTTAGCGAAAAATTTAATTTCGATGTGATGACGGCCTGCGGTATTCCATATATAGTTTTGGAGGGAAGTCCAAGCGATTGGAAATGGATTTTAGAGAATCTTCCAAAATTAAAAAAATATGGATGTACAGATTGGATCGAAAGCCTAGAGCCAGTAATTGGGGAAATCTACAAAAGCTCAAAAGGAGAAATAAATTCAGATTTTTGGAAATCGATTTACAAATGGCAAGATGGTAGCGGGGGCAGTGTTGTAACTGGTTGGATAATTAAATTTTTCCCGTACCCAGAAAACAGCCATGGAGATAAAATAAAAAATCCTTACCTTAATATCGATTATTCAAAAGATGGAGATGAATATATGTTTGAAGGTATGGGAGGCGACAACTTTTCATCTGGTTTATCTTCCTGTGATTTCACATGGAATTATTACGGCAAAGAAATTCCGATGGTATTTTGCGGAGGATTTATTGGAATTTCGCAGGGCGAAAACCTTGTTTTAAAGCCAGAGATTAATTGGTTTATTGCCGAGAAGTCAA
>JAQVGK010000290.1 GCA_028696755.1 Bacteroidales bacterium
TTGCGTACGACAAGATTGGAAATCTTATCCAGGATCCTTCAACAGGTGTTGATATTCAAAATATAGCATGGACAGCATCTGGCAAAGTTAAAACTGTTACACGCGAAAATGGTGCAGAGCGAAACAACCTATATTTTAAATACGACCCTATGGGTAACAGAATAATTCAGGCTGTTGAAAATAAATTAGTGCCAGAACCTTCAGTATATAATAAAATTTATTATCTTCGCGATGCGCAAGGAAACATAATGGCAACCTATGAAAAGACCTTGGTTAATATGATTGCTGAAGAATACAATATTCAAACGACTTTTGCACTGACAGAAAGACCGGTGTATGGATCGTCTCGTATTGCAGTAAATACCGAGCCAATTGTTCTTGCTGTGCAAAATTCTCACGAAGGACCTGCTCTTACAACATATGGTTCCCCCGAAATCCTCTCACACACCAACGGCTACAAACACTTCGAACTGACCAACCATTTGGGCAACGTTATGGCTGTTGTTAGCGATAAACGCACACCAATTATTACCGGTAGTGCAATTACTGGCTACACTCCCGAACTACTTATTGCAAAGGATTATTACCCATTTGGTATGGAGATGAGTGGTAGATATACCGGTGTAGGAAATGAGGATCCGGATAATAAGTATAGGTTCGGATTTAACGGGCAGGAGAAGGACGATGAGATAACTGGGCATACTGGAAGCGTTTATACTGCAATGTTTTGGGAATATGATGCGAGGATTGGGAGAAGATGGAATTTAGACCCAAAACCTCAAATATCAATTAGTGATTATGCGTGTTTTGCTAATAATCCAATAGTTTATATAGACCCATATGGAGATTCAACAAAGATTAGAATTGGTTATACTCTTAGAAAAGAACTGAATTTAACTAGAAAAGAAGCAAAAAACTACACTGTGGAAAAGCTTGCTGATGTCTTTGAATATGAATATGGGATGTGTGTTGAAGTTCGTAATGGCTATTTACATTATACTGGCGAATCTGACAATCAGCCTGAGTGCTATTCCCCAAAAGCTAAGGAAATGTGGAAAAATGAATTGGGTCCTGGTAAAGGTTCTGGAAAAATAGTTTTGAGGAATAGAGGTAAGGACTTTGCATTAAATAAACATATTGCATATATAAATCTAGCTAGTTATGGCAATCTTTCTGACGGTTTTCGAGATAGATATGCAGATTATTCAATAGCTCCAAATGATTTCAATTTAATTAGAACATGGAATTTAGGTAGGGTAATTGAACATGAGTATTTGTTTCATGTTGTCTTAAAACTTGAGGATTATTCTAATATAAATTCAAAAATTGGATGGGGAGAAGATGAATTTAGATATTTGCCCAATGAATCAAGAACAACCGTACAAATGGAAAATGAGTTTAGGATTGAAATGGGACTTGAAAACTATCAACGATTGTTTTACAGGACGAATGATAATACACTACTTTTGATTTTCGGCCATCCTGATGATGCATTTGCACCGTTATTTCCAGTTCCATATAAATAGCATAATATGAAAAAAATAGCGGTCATTTGTATATTTATTATTTCTGGAACACTCCTTTTTTCACAGAATGATACCATATATGACATTCTTATTAATAGTGGCGCTAAAAAAATTAAGTATATGTGTATAGATTCTATTGAAATATATAATAAAATTTGTCCAGTTGAAAAATATTTATTGATTTGTAGTAGTAGTATACAGACTAGTGATAGGACAATCCAATCGACTTTTCGAAAAGGCACATTGAAATATTATGTTTATGTCTATACAGACTCATTAAGCATTATTAGAGATTGTCTTTTAAATGACATTTATACGAGTTTCAACTCTTCTAAAGTAAACTATAGGGGAAAAGGAATATTGATTAAAGAAAATAGCTATCTTCTAACAATAGGAAGTAGTTCCAACAACTATGATGATTATTTTATCCACTATTATAATGGCAGACTATATAAGTTTGTCTTTGTGGAAAGCCGAGTCTTGATGATTATTAAAAACGTTGGAGGTTTTTCTAATATCGATTTACTATTTAAGGGAAAAACCAGTTATATTGACTTTCGTTGTAAACCTCAATATAGCGGGTTAGAGGCATATAAGGTTTTAGTGAGGCAATACTTGAATGTTAAATAATCTTTTCAATGTTAGCTCTGTGCTACAAACGCCTATATCTAAAAAAAACTTATCAACACGACCGCCCACCCATATTAAAACCTTGCACTGGTTAGCTTTGCAAGGTTTTAACTTTTTAAACTACACTTCTCATTCCAACAGCTTTTAAGGGGATTTTATGTCTTTTTTTTGCGGTGGTTTTAGTTGGTAGTTTTAGGCTGCTAAAAAAATGCTTTATTTTGGGGTTCTTGTCCTGTTTGTTTTCGGTGGTTCTGCTTGATTTTTTCGGTTTTTATACTTATCATTCTGTTTTTTCATTGGTTTTTCCGATTTGCAGTGCTACAATCGCCAGAAAATCAAAATTTTCCTTCCCAATATTGGGAAAATGCTTGCTAGAAGTGGGGATTTGAGGTGGTGGTATTTCTTGTTAATATTGTGCAGAGTGTAACAGGTCGCTTCGTTTCACTCGCGATGACCGTGCCAAATTTATTGATGTCACGGTCATCGCGAACCACTTGTGGTGAAGCGACCTGTTACACTTTTGCAAATGCAAAACCTAAAACATTTTCAACTAAACAAAATACCACCTTACTACTTCTTCAACTTCTGATAAGTTTGATAATCAGCAAGATTCCATTCGAGCCAGTTCATGTGGCTGTAGCGTTGTAAAAATCGTTCGCGCTTAGCAAAAACCTCGGTTTGGTAGATGTAAATATCCCATAAATAATCTTGGTGAATATCGAAAGGCATAGCTGCTTCTTGAACTTTGTTAATTTGCTCCAATTCTGCTGGTGTTTTAATTGTGTATGGAAGTGCAGAGTTGTTTAATTTTGCCATAAACCGCAAATCGAGAAGCGCACGATCGTGATGTTTAAAGTTGTATCTGGCAATTTGCAAATCCCAATTTACACAGGTTGTTAGAGCTAGTACAAAAACCAAGGCTAATCCGTTTACTCGCCATAAATAAAATGACGATTTTTTATTTAAGATTTTGATGATAATCGTTATAAGTCCAATCATTGTTAAAACCAAAAAGAACAGCACGGCAATTCTCTTATAAGCCAATCCAAAATACTGAATATACCAGTAATTGCGCAGCACAACCGAGATTGTCATAATAATATTTTGTGCAATAAATGCTATTGTAAGGCGCTTAAGCCAAACGTTTTTAGAGAAAAAGTTAAGATTTCCTTTGAAGAAAAATAGGGCGATACCAGCCGAAAGGAAAACCGAGAAAACCAAAAGCCATGTGCCTTCGTGAACAAATTCTTTTAGAAAACTACCATCCCATTTAAACCCAAACCAAAGAAAAATAAAATCGAGAATGTTAAAGTAAAAGATAAGAGCATTTAGCGATGCCAGCAGCACAATGCCCGACAAATATTGCATTCTGAGAGCAGTTGGCTTAAAAGCGGTAAAATGAAACACTTTTTTTCGGAATAGAAGGTCATTTGAGTTTACATCCAATTTTTGCAAACCGGCTTGCCATGTTTTCATAAACAAAGCGTTTCCAACCACGAGACCAAATATTATCATCACTACAAAAAGAAAATCTATGCTGCGGAAAAACTCACCAATTGCATTAAACACTTCGGCAAACTGACGGTAAAAAACCGAACTTGCTGACGCATAGATTATTAAAAATACAATCAATACTGCCAATGGAATAATCACCATATAAAGGACTTTTCCCATATTCATACTTTTAGTGGGCTTATCCGATGCAGCTTGCTGTGGCTCATTACTCCATGGAATAAAAATGCTTACCTGCGAAGAAAAAAGTCGAAGCAGTGTTTCCAGAAAACTATGTACATAAGATCGAAATCCCTGATATGCGAGGACGGTACTTAAAGTAAAAAGCATTACGATGTTGATAAAAACACTCCACGATGTATTAAGGAGCACAACCATTACAGCAGAAACAGCTACCGAACCGAGAATCACGCCAGAGAAAAAATTAAGTTTCACTGGTTTATTCACATAAAACATTGCAATTACTGCGGCTATTTCAAAGATAAGGAGATTTATTCCGACAAAGTTTCTGTAAAACAGCAGTGCAAAGAATACCGCCATTGCTAGATTAAGGATAATCACAGATTTTTTCTTCATAGTGTAGGTTTTTCTATTTTGATTTTAGCTTTTCAAAAATACTAACAAAATTGTTCTGTTTTGAGAAATAACTCTGGATTTTTTGAAAAATTGTATTGGTGCATTTTTTTAACATTTTTTTAAGTGAGCCATCGGACTGAAGTCCGATGGAAAATGAGGATTGTTACCATTAGTCTCCACGCCATTTTTTTCGCATAATGCGGTGATGACAGGTCGGATGATGCAAAACGTATAGTGAACAACTTATCGCTTACGTTGTAAGCTCTAAGTTTTTTTTGAACGCGAATTAGCGAATTTTGCTGACGCAATACAATGATACTGGCGTCAGCAAAATTCGTCAATTCGCGTTCAATTTTTCAGAAAGCGCCGGCAAAGATTTATAGCAATATTCTAACTTAATGCAAATGATTTCTAAAGCCGTTCTGACATTGGCAGAACTTATTGTGCCTCAAAATCCTCTATCACCCCCTCCACAATCCACTTAGCAATAGCTTGGCGGTTGTCGGGATGCAGGAACCTTTTTCTATCTTTTTCGTTTTGGATATTGCCGAGTTCGATAAACACTAGCGGTGGTAGTACCTTTTTCATTACCATTAGTGTACGCTCGCCAACAGTTCCGGTGTATCCTCGATTTGGCTGGTACTTGGCATATTTTTCTGCAAAGACTTTCTGAAATGTTTCGGCAGTTGCTTTTCCTTTTTTGCTACCAGGATAATGGTAAAAGAAAACGTCAACAGCTGAAGATGTTGCTCGAGAGTCGAGGTGAATTTCTATTACACGCTGGTAACTTACTGATTTATTTTCTGCATAGATATCATTTACTGCATCGGCACGTTGTTTTAGGCGTAGATTATGATCACGAGGAATTTCAAGATCGGGCCAGCAAAACTCATCATAATCAACTTTAAGGTATTTTTCT
>JAQVGK010000291.1 GCA_028696755.1 Bacteroidales bacterium
TTTAAAGAGGTTAAAATCAATAAGGCCCGACTTAAAAACAATTTACATAAAACCACCAGCAATAGTTTATGCCGAGGAGATTGTAAAATATGCGGATATTTCTTTAAACAGCTCTTTTAAAACGATAATGGCTCTAAATAAAGAAGCTGAAAAGCAAAAGAAAATTCATCAGATTATCATAATGATTGAACTTGGGGAACTGCGTGAAGGAGTAAATCGCGATGAATTGATTTCTTTTTACGAAAACGTCTTTAGTTTAAACAATATCGAAGTAATCGGACTTGGGTCGAACTTAGGTTGTATGTTTGGTGTTGAGCCTACATATGATAAATTACTTCAACTTTGCTTGTATAAAGAGCTAATTCAGGCAAAATTTAATAGAAATTTACCCCTCATTTCGGGAGGAAGTTCAATAACATTGCCTTTGATAAGTCAAAATTCTGTTCCTCGCGATATGAATCATTTCAGAATTGGAGAAGCTGCTTTTTTTGGCACATCACCATTAAACAACAGTAGATTTATGGATTTACATACCGACGCATTTGTGTTTGAAGCAAATATTATCGAATTATATGAAAAGGATACTATTCCTGATGGCATTATTAGCGACGCAAGCGTTGGACACACTGCCGAATATACTGAAACCAACCAGAATATTACAACCACCAAGGCAATCCTCGATTTTGGACTACTGGATGTTGATAAAAGCGAAGTAACATTTGAAGATGAGAGTATAAAATTTGTTGGAATAACATCGGATATGATGGTTATTGATTTGGGTGATAATGTTGATGATAAAGGAAAAACCAAATACCATGTTGGAGGGAAAATCAGATTTAAGCCTTCGTATATGGGAGTAGCAAGATTGCTAAATTCAAATTTTATAGATCACGAATATTTGTAATCAGATAAAATCATATTCCTGATTTCGCAGGCGAGGAGTAAATCCAGCATCTTTAATGGTTTGTTCCATCTCCTCTTGTCCCATTTTAAATTCTTTTCCAGCCTGCGAAACAACATTTTCTTCAATCATAATGCTGCTCATATCGTTGGCTCCGGCATTAAGGGCAAGTTGTGCAATTTCTTTACCCATGGTAAGCCACGAAACTTGGATATTGGGGATATTGGGCAGCATAATTCTCGAAATTGCCAACATACGTAAAAATTCGCTGCTATAAACTGGTTTAATGTCGGGATTCTGTCTTAAAAGTCGAGTGTTTTCTCCAGCCAATGGCCAAAGTGTGAATGAAATAAATCCTTTGCTATCGGATGGTTTTAAATTCTGTAAATCGCGAAGTTTAATCAAATGCTGCATTCTTTCTTCTATAGTTTCGAGATGGCCAAACATCATCGTTGCAGATGTTGTTAGTCCAAGTAAATGTGCTTCGTGCATAACATCGAGCCACTCGCTGCTACTGCATTTTGCAGGAGAAACCAGTTTACGAACACGATCCGACAGAATTTCGGCTCCAGCGCCTGGTAAACTATCGAGACCAGATTTTATTAATCTTTCGAGACATTCTTTTACAGAAATACTGGCAGATTTTGCAATAAAAACAATCTCCGGCGGACCAAGAGCATGCAATTTTAGGTCGGGAAATAGCTCTTTAAGTTTTCTAAACAAATTTTCGTAATATTCAATTCCAAGAGCCGGATTCATTCCACCCTGCAGCAAAATCTGATTTCCACCAAGTTGGTAAAGTTTATCAATTTTCTCAACATAATCAGGAATTGCGAGCACATAAGCTTCGGCAGAATTTTTATTACGGCAGAAATTGCAAAAACTACAATTCGAGAAGCATATATTTGTAAGATTAATGTTGCGGTCGATAATGTAACTGATTTCTTTTTCGGGATGAAGCTTGAATCTTATTAATTGAGCAGTAAACATCAAATCGGTGAGAGATGCATCAGTAAAAAGCAACAGCCCTTCGGCGGGGCTGATATACTTTAGTTCTAATGCTTTTTCAAGGATAATGTCAACCTGTTTTTTGCTCATCGTAGGTTAAAAAACATTACTGATTTTTTTAAGTTTTGCAACATTCAGGATTTTTACTTTTCTTCCCTGCAACTCAATTATTCCTTCATTTTTAAACTCAGATAATAATCTTATTACAGATTCGGTAGCAGTGCCGATTATATTGGCAAGTTCTTCGCGTGTAAGAGCAAGATTTATGATGCCTTCCTGATTTGTACCGAAATCATCCTTTAACTGCAAAAGAATCTCGGCTAAACGCTCACGTACCGATTTTTGAGCAATATCGGTAATGTAATTATTTGCTTCGCCCAACTCGGCACATGCAATTTGCAGCATTTCGATTCCAAACTCGCTATTTTCGCGCAACAACTGATAAAGCTCCTGCGACGAAATATGACACAAAATTGCATCCTCCAACACTTTTACACTAGTACATGCTGGCTCGGCATTAATTACCGAACGATAGCCAATAACATCACCTGGCTTTGCAAATTTAATAATTTGTTCCTTACCTTCAATACCGGTTTTATAGATTTTTAAAATCCCCTTGTTCACACAAAAGATCCCAGTAATACGGTGACCTTCCTCATAAAGAATTTTACCCTTTTTTACCTGAGTGCAAGTTTTATTATTGTTAAGATATTCTATCTGAGAAGCTTTAAGCTTTTTGAAAATTGTTCCGAAATCACGGTTACAATCGTTACAATGTGGTTCCTCTAAAATTCTGCTCATAAACAAAATCGTATTTTGATGCAAATATAGTAAAAATATGATTAAAGTCACAAAATTTAAAAGTGCACTAAAATGCCTAAAGTGCCAAGAGTGCCTAAAGTACTTGGGCTGCTAGCAAGACCTGTCAGTGCGAGGCACTGAGGTTCTCAAAGTGTCCGTAGGTCCTGACAATGTCGCAGCTGACTAGACACTCCAAGTACTTTAGGCACTTCCTATAAGTACTCTAGGCACTTCTTCCCCGACGTTTGCATTGCCTCCAAAACCAATCTAAAAGAAAGGAAAAATGCAAGTCGGCAATACAAAGTCTAAAACTAGCACAATCCTTTTTAACTCTAGGCACTCTAGGCACTTTAGACACTCTAAGTACTTTAGGCACTTCTTCCCCCTGTAACTTTCTCACCAACATATTCGTCTTTTTACTAATTTAGTGCACTTAAAAAGTTTATTACATCTGATGAAATTTTCTACTATAACCAAAATAAAACTGGTACTAATCCTAATTTTTGTAGTGCTTTCGGGCACTGTGTTTTCGCAGAATAAGTTTGCTGGCAGAATAAAAGATGCAAAAAGTGGTGAGCCACTAGCATTCGTTAATATTATCTACAATTCACAAAATCTTGGTACAACAACCGATTTGGATGGATATTTTTCAATTCCATCTTATGATAAAATTGAATTTTTAAAGATTTCATACTTGGGTTATATTGGCAAAAACATAACAAAGGCTGAAATTGGCAATGTAAAATATCTCGAAATAAGTCTCGAGGCCGATGCGCTTTACCTTAATGAGGTTACTGTTTTGCCAGGAGTAAATCCTGCACATCGAATTATAAATTTGGTAATCGACAATGCCGACAAGAACAATCCCGAAAAGATGCGCTCGTTTTCTTATGTTTCATACAACAAAATGTATTTTACAATTGATGTAAGTAATTTGCCAGAGGATACAACACCAAAACTGGACACTGCCACAATTGCCGACACCAGCGATAATCGTAGTATGCGCGAGTTTTTCGAAGAGCAGCATTTGTTTATCACCGAATCGGTAACCGAAAGACGATTTCGACATCCTGACAATAACAAAGAAGAAGTGCTGGCCCACCGAATGACGGGAATGCAAAATCCTGCATTTACACTTCTCACGACTCAATTTCAGTCGTTTTCGTTTTACAAAGATTTTGTGAGTTTAATGGATAAAAAATATTTGAGTCCGATTAGCAAAGGCAGTACTTCGAAATATTTCTTTTTAATCGAAGACACCATGTACAACGAAGCTGCCGATACAATCTTTATCATTTCGTATCGACCATTAAAGGGTAAAAATTTTGAAGGATTGCAAGGAGTTTTGCATATAAATTCTAATGGTTATGCTTTGCAAAATGTTAGTGCAAAACCTTACGAACCAAGCGGAGGATTCAATATCAATATTCAGCAGAAATACGAACTAATTGATTCTGTTCAATGGTTTCCGGTACAATTAAATACCGATTTGGTTTTCGATATTTTGCAAGTTAGCGATAATAGTGCTGCTGTAACAAATGGAGGTTCGGCAGGCGATTCATTTGTGCCTTTGGTCGGGATAGGCAAAAGTTACATAAGCGATATTAGCCTAAATCCCGATTATAAACGCAGAGAATTTAATCAAATGGATGTAGTGGTACAAGAAGGTGCTCATAAAAAAGATTCCTTATTTTGGGATCAGTACCGAACCGAAAAACTCACAGCCAAAGACATAAAAACCTACGAGGTTATTGATAGTATCGGAAAGGAGGTAAATTTAGATCGCACTATGGAATTGGTCGAGGTAATTGCAACTGGTTATATTCCCTGGAAATTCTTAAATTTCAATCCTGCATCGATTTTATGGTACAATAAGTACGAAGGGTATCGTTTAGGATTGGAAGTTTCTACCAACGAAAAAATGCTTAAATGGATGTCGTTGGGCGGTTATTTTGGTTATGGATTTCGCGATAAAGCATGGAAATATGGTGCTTACACAGATTTTACCATTCATAAAGCCTCGAGCACAAAATTAAGATTAGGTTTTAAACAAGATTTACAGCTAAGCGATGATCACACTTTTAATAAAGAAAACTCATTGCTAACTCAGAATACTATCAGAGATTTTTTCCTTACCGAGATGGATTCGGTTCGAAAATATTATGCGTCATTTAAATTCTCCTCATTAAAATATTTACATTCCGACATAAGATTTAGCTATACCGACCGCACTATTCTAAATCACGAAAGATATGATTTTACCGCAGCAAACCCACACAATTATTCATATTCCGAGGCTGGATTATATCTACGCTATTCGTACAAGGAAAATTTCTGCAAACCCCTCGCGGAAACAGGTTAAGCATGGGTACAAAATATCCAGTTTTATTTCTTAATGTGATAAAAGGAATTCCGGTATTAAATACTTCGTACGATTACTTAAAAACCGAAGC
>JAQVGK010000292.1 GCA_028696755.1 Bacteroidales bacterium
CGAAGGCGAGCCTGGAACATTTAAAGACAGAGTTTTACTTACCGAACGTGCCGAAATGTTATTCGACGGTATGGCTATCGGTGGTTACGCTGTTGGTGCCGATTCAGGTATTCTCTACTTTAGATACGAATACAAATATATGCAAGAGTATCTCGAGAAAGTACTTGCTGACGCTAGAAAAGATAACAGATTA
Organism: Bacteroidales bacterium; assembly: GCA_028696755.1. The sequence continues at coordinate 194 of JAQVGK010000292.1, forward strand.
GGTAACAATATTGGTGGTATCAACGGATTTAATTTCGATATTAGAATTCAGTTTGGTGCTGGTGCTTATGTTTGTGGTGAAGAAACTGCTCTTCTCGAGTCTGCAGAAGGAAAACGCGGTGAGCCTAGAGATAAACCACCTTTCCCAGTTGAAAAAGGTTACTTATGCAGTCCTACTATTATTAATAATGTTGAGACTTTCTGTTCGGTTGTAAGAATTATCGAAAAAGGCGGCGAATGGTTCAGAAAAATGGGAACCGAAGAATCTGCTGGTACTAAATTATTAAGTATCTCAGGTGATTGCGCTCAACCAGGCGTTTACGAGATAGAGTGGGGGATGACTATCGCTCAAATGTTAGAAATGGTTGGTGCTAAAGACGTTCAGGCAGTTCAGGTTAGCGGTCCTTCAGGATCACTTATCGGACCAAAGGACTTCGGTAGAAAAATTTGCTACGGCGACCTTGGTACTGGCGGTTCTATGATCGTTCTTGGTAAAGATCGTAATCTGCTTACCGATATCGTCCTTAACTTTATGGAATTCTTTATCGAAGAATCTTGCGGTTCATGTACTACTTGCCGTATCGTTCCAAAATTGATGAAGGACAGACTCGTTAAAATTCTTGATGGAAAAGGTGTTGCCAGCGATATTACCGATCTCGAAGACTGGGCTAAATTACCTCCGATAAGCCGTTGTGGTTTGGGACAAACAGCTGCAAATCCAATTGCAACAAGTATTAAGAATTTCAGAGAACTCTACGAAGCAAAAATCCAAAAAGGTGTTGATTACGACATGGGATTTAATATGAGTGAAGCTGTTAAAGCATCTTGTGCTTATGTTAACAGAGTTCCGAATGCACATTAATAATTAATACACGAACATTAAAGAAAGAATTATGAGCGAAATAATAAAAATCACAATAGACGGCAAAAACATTGAAGCTAAAAAAGGACAAATGATCCTTGAAGCTGCTGCCGAAAACGGGATTTATATTCCCAGCCTTTGCCACTTCGACGGTGTTAAGCCTAAAGCTTCGTGCCGCATTTGTTCTGTAAAGGTAAACGGAAGAAATATGACTGCCTGCACAACTCCAGTTAGCGAAGGCATGAATATCGAAAACAACACTCCGGCAATTAACGAAATCAGAAAAGCTATTATCGAGGCAATTTTTGTCGAAGGTAATCACTTCTGTCCTTCTTGTGAGAAAAGTGGAAACTGCGAATTGCAAGCATTAGGTTACCGTTATTATATGATGGTTCCTCGTTTTCCATATTCATTCCCACAACGTCCGGTTGATGCTTCAAATCCAAAACTTATGCTCGACACCAACAGATGTATTCTCTGTATGCGTTGCGTAAGAGGTCTTAAAGATGCTAACGGAAAAAATATGTTTGCTGTAAAACACAGAGGCATTCACTCCGAAATAGTTATGGATCACGAAGTTTGTGCAAATATTACTGACGAAATGGCTCAAAAAGCTATGGATACTTGTCCAGTTGGTGTAATACTTAAGAAAGAAGTTGGTTTCAGTCAACCGATTGGCGCCCGTAAGTATGACAAACAGCCTATCGGACATGAAATTGAAAACAAATAAACAGGAGGGAACTAAAAATGAGTAAACCAATAGTTGCAACGACATCATTAGCAGGATGCTTTGGATGTCACATGTCTATCCTCGATATAGATGAAAGAATACTTGATTTGATTGAATTAGTTGAATTTAATAAATCTCCTATTGATGATATCAAAACCTTCACAAAACAATGTGATATCGGTATTATCGAAGGCGGTTGCTGTAATAGCGAAAACGTTCATGTACTTAAAGAATTCCGCAAAAACTGCAAAATTCTTATTTCTTTGGGCGAATGTGCTATCATGGGTGGTTTGCCAGCTTTACGTAATGGTATTCCAGTTGAAGATTGTATCCGCGAAGCTTACCTCGATGGTCCAACAGTAACTCTCAACAAAGAAGGTATCTTACCTAACGATGATGAATTACCTATGATTCTTGATAAGGTATATCCATGTCACGAGATTGTTAAAATAGATTATTTCCTCCCTGGTTGTGCACCAAGAGCGGACTTAATCTGGAATGCTTTGGTTGCGCTTATCACTGGCGACGAACTAAAACTTCCGTACGAGGTAGTTAAATTTGATTAATTTTAAAAAGTATATACGATGTCAAAGAAAATAACAATAGAACCCGTAACCCGCGTTGAAGGGCACGGTAAAGTTACAATTAAGTTTGACGACGCAGGAAACGTAGAACAGTCAAGACTTCATATCGTGGAGTTTCGCGGATTCGAACGTTTTGTACAGGGCAGACCTTACTGGGAAGCTCCAGTACTTGTTCAGCGTCTTTGCGGAATTTGCCCCGTTAGTCACCACCTTGCTGCTGCTAAAGCTCTCGACGTAATTTATGGTGCTGGTACAGGCGAGGGTTTAACTCCAACAGGAGAAAAAATGAGAAGACTTATGCACTACGGACAGTTCTTCCAGTCTCACGTTTTGCACTTCTTCCACCTTGTATCTCCAGACCTTCTTTTTGGTGTTGATGGTGATCCAGCTTTAAGAAATATTATCGGTGTTGCCCTTAAACATAAGGACCTTGCTGTAATGGGTGTTATGATGCGTAAATATGGTCAGGAAATTATCGCTGCTACTGCTGGTAAAAAAGTTCACGGTACAGGCGCTATCCCTGGCGGTATCAACAAGCATTTAACTATCGAAGAAAGAGATAGATTCTTACATGGTGCCGATCCTCTAAACATTGATAAGATGATCGAATGGGCACAGGCTGCTCTCGATTTCTTAAAGGATTACCACAAGAAGAATACTTCTTTCATCGACAATTTCTCTCAGTACGATTCAAATCACCTTTCTCTTGTTCGCAAAGACGGTGCTTTAGATTTATATCATGGTGTACTTAGAGCTGTAGATGCTAACGGTAATAAAGTTCTTAACGATGTTGATTATCAAGAGTATGATAAATACATCAGCGAAGAAGTTCGTAGCTGGAGCTACATGAAATTCCCTTACATGATTCACATGGGTAAAGAAAAAGGTTGGTATCGCGTAGGTCCGCTTGCACGTTTAAATACCGCTGATTTTATTCCAACTCCATTGGCTCAGAAGGAATTCGAAATTTACAAAGCTTACACCAATGGCAAACCAAACAATATGTGTATGCACATGCACTATGCTCGTTTGATCGAATGTTTGCACGCTGCCGAAATGATTAAGATTTTACTTAACGATCCAGATTTGTTAAAAGGCGAATTGGTTGCTAAGGGAACAAAACAGCACAGAGGTGTTGGTCTTATCGAAGCTCCACGTGGTACATTATTCCACCACTACGAAATCAACGATAACGATCAGATCACAAAAGCTAACCTTATCGTTTCTACAACTAACAATAACGAGCCGATGAACCGTGCGGTAAACAACGTGGCAAAAAGCTATATGAACGGACAAACAACCATCACCGAAGGTATGATGAATGCTGTTGAGGTTGCAATTCGTGCTTATGACCCATGTTTGAGCTGTGCAACTCACGCACTTGGTAAAATGCCATTAGAAGTTTCGTTAGTTGACTCAAATGATAATTTAATTGACAGAAGAAAATCGTAATGACTTTGGAGAAAACAATTCTGATATACGGATACGGGAATCCCGGGAGGCAGGATGACGGACTAGGTAACGAATTCGTCGAGATTATGGAGAAATGGATTGCCGACGAAGGCATCAAAAACGTTTTTACCGACAGTAATTACCAACTCAATATCGAAGACGCAGACACTATATCCTCAAAGGATATAGTTGTCTTCGTTGACGCTACGATAGAAGAAATCGAAGATTTTTATATCGACAGAGTTGAACCATCCGAAGCCCACGTTGAGTTTACAATGCACGCCGTTTCGCCCGCTTTTGTTGTAAATTTATGTAACGACATTTACGCAAAATTTCCCGAATGTTTCCTTATTCACATAAAAGGTTACGAATGGGATTTCCAAGAAGGCCTAACCGACGCCGCAAAAGCTAACTTGCAAAAGGCAGTAGATTTTGTAAAACAAAAGATTCTGGATGGAGATGAATTTATGGATTAATGATTTGTAAGATTTTTTTAACCAATTAGATATGGTATAATTTTGTAATCGGTGGTCGGTAATCAGTAATCGGAACACACCGATTACTGATTACAGCTTACCGATTACAAAAACTAAATTTTAGTTTCTTCTGAACACCTAAATAATTACAATATCTTAATAAAATCCTCAACTTTTTGGTTGGGGATTTTTTTGTGGAAAATCTTCTTATTTATAACTTAGACGATTATCCATATTATTTGAGTAAATTTGTAGTGTGAAAAATATCATGCGTGCATTTTTATGAATAAGAAATATTATTTCTTTGTTGTTGTATTATTATCGTTTTTACTCGCATATTGCAATGGTAAGGATGGCCGGAATGATGATTTTCAAAAACAATCCAAAGAAAATAATGGAATCGAGATAAAATATGACATCGATTTCAATGAAAGCATATCTTTTGTAGCGTATAAAATTGATGACAAAGATAGAATCATTGAAAAAGCAATTACAAAGGGAGCCAAACTTATCAGTATGGAAAAATATCCAGATTTAAAGACAATAGAATCTTGGAGATATTATAATAATTTCGATTACATCGTAAGAAAGGATATAGCCAGTGATAATCTATTGCGTGAGACCTTATTTGTTAATAATAATGAAGTGTATTATAAACAATTTACGATTTTTGGGGAAAATCCCGGATTAGAAGGATATACATTTTTTAGATATTACGCTGATGATAGCGCATTTGTTGAATCTGGTGCTATTCTCTATGATAAAGATCATTCGATAATTATTGATGAAGGAGACCATGTTTTTATTGAAATAAACTCTTATCAAAACAAAGCGAAAATTGTTGATTTAACCCTATTAGTAC
>JAQVGK010000293.1 GCA_028696755.1 Bacteroidales bacterium
ATTCCCAGCCATGATTGAAAGAACTCGCATGCCATGCGTACTGTAACTGTTGACAAATGTGCCACCATGAACAAAATTACGTGAAGCCACCACACGATTGTCTTCATATAAACTGTCGAAGCAAGGAAGATTTGGCAAACCAATATAACCAGCATCTGTAACAGCAATCATCATTCCCTGACCACGGTAGCCGTTATTGTGCAACATTTGTCCGTTGTGCATAAAAACCTGATCGGAGCTGGTGCCGTAGTTGTAATAATTATCTTTTGAAGCTCCTTTTTGCGGATCGCGAAGAACCTTGTATCTTTCGGGAACTGCTACTTTGTCGCCACTAACAGGTTGGTATTTCGACGAATTTGAAATAAATCCAAGATATGTGATTGTATCCATCAATGCTGCATCGGTAGTGTAAACAGTTGCCGAGTTAAACCATTTCGACACATTCAAAACCTCAAGTCCAAGGCTTTCCAAACTATCAATATAAACCTGACTTACTGGCAAATCCGAAATGTCTAAATCAATGCCCTGATTTGCCCTCCGCTGCAGCGAACGCTCGCTCAAAAACTCCTCTGGACGACCAAGTGTGTATTCGTTAAAATTTTTATCGGTAAATTCGATGTAGTATTTGTTGGGTGCAACTTGTGCTGTGGCAGATAGTGCTCCAAAAAATAGTAGAATTGTTAATAATCTTTTCATTTTACTTTTTTATAAAAAACCGCGAGGCTATAGTTTTGTTGTGATAATAATGCGAAGATAAGAGTTTTTTTTGAGAGTTATACCTGATGTAAAAGATTTAACTTAAACTCTGGTGGCACCACGCGATGACTTCGATGGTTCGACGAACTCACCAACCTCGGCTCAGTCAACACGCGCGGTAACGGTTTGCTTAGAGTTTAAGATTGTGGTTGGTTTGTGTGCTGGGGGCTTGGGATTTGTCAGTGTCTAGCAGATTGATTCACCACAAGTGGTTCGCAATGACCTTTGCCTCTATAAATTATGCGAAGGTCATTGCGAGCAAAGCGAAGCAATCTGCAAGACTTGCAGTAACTCAACTTTCTCCTTACTCATCCCCCTCAATCCCCACAAGCTCCATCTTCTCTAGCTCGCTCGGATTTGCAATCCGAGTGACTGAAAAAAATATACTACAAATTTATTTTTTTTAACTGACTATGCAAATTGGTTTTATCACAAAAATAAAAAAAATATATGCATCACTCGGATTACAAATCCGAGCGAGCTGCGATTTTCATTTAGTTCTAAATTTTCATAAATTTAATGCAAAAACATAACTATATGCTTTCATTTCGAACTTATAATAAGTTTTTTTGATGCCCGAATTTTATTAGAATATTCCACGTCAACAATGTAAAACCCTGGAGCAAAATCATGTATGTCAATAGTAACTAAGTCTGAAAATGTTTGATATGTTTTAATTAGTTTGCCAGAACAATCAAAAATATTTATAAGTTGAATTTGATTGTTAAAATCGTTTTGAATTGAGATGTGATTTCGTGCGGGATTCGGATATAATGTTAAACTTTCGTTCTCTTTGTCGGTAATTAGGCTGTTTCCATATTGTAACCCAATTTCTTTAATTATAATTCTATAATATCCCCCACCCAAAGGAACTGTACTAATCTTTATCCATCCAAATCCAGGAGTATCAGAATCGATTAGTTGAACGCCAATATATGAATCATTTAGCGATTCCCAATTGCCTATTATACAATCGTCGCAAATACTATTGTATGAGTTAAGTGCAATAAAAATAATTGAATCTTTCACTTGATAATTACCTTTGTTAATAGTGTCATTGATATGATATGTCTTGTGGTAATTCCAATAATATGGGTTCTCAGATTCTGTGCAACAAACCACATATGATTCAATACAAATTTTGTTGTTATTGAGAGGGTTTATCTTTAAAGATTTAACCTGAGTCCCGCTACTAAAATGATGATAATATTCAATTTCAAAATCGATGACCCCATTATTATCAATATCGATGTGTGAATAATGAAAAGTATGTGAAGTCGTTCCTAATGTGTCATTTAAAATTGTGAACATTGTTCCATTATTTACCTCTCCTGCAATGCAGTAAACTTCCTGTGAAAGTATTTTTCCTTGCAAAAAAAGTGAAAGAGAAATTGTAAATATAAAAGAAGAAAGGATTTTAATTTTCTGCATATTACTAAATGTTTAAAAGTGTCATATTTCGGGATACAACTATTAAAACTCTAAAAATTTTCAATCCCCACAAGCTCCATCTTATAAATCGTTCCGGTGGTTACTCTTTCTTCTACGGGAACATCAAAAATAACTTCCTGCGAATTAAGATAAGTTTCTTCCTTATAAATTAAGCCTGTATGTAATCCGTAAACTTCGTAAGCTCGGTCGATGTGAATAAGTGATGATGATGAATCGTGAACTACCATTAAACAACTGTCGAAATTGTAGCTGCCAATTGAATAATTATAGTTTATTGCGGCGATACGATATTCTTTGAGTTCAAGATCGTTATAAACATTTCCATTCCAGGTTTTTTCGGCTTTTTCGGGGAATCGTATTTTTACATATCTTCTGTTTTCTTCGGATTTTTCGGCTGTGACGCCTGTATTTTTTGCCGACCATACCGAATTAATTAACCAATTTTCTGTTTCCGAATCTCTTGTAAATCTTTCTAATCTCCAGGCAGTGTCGCCTTCATTGTCAATAAAAGGCAGTTCGACAACTTCTTTTAAATAGTAAATACTGGTGTCGTAAAAATCTGATGGCTTGTCGATATTAATCTCAGTGATTTTGTAAATAAGTGTTTGTCCGGTTGACAACGGGAAATAGTCAGTGCCAGTGAAAACATCATTGCCATCATTGGTATCATCGGTGCATGAGCTAAGTGCGACAAGAGTTAATGCTAATATGTAAAATGATAGCTTTTTCATAAAGCAAATTTAATCATTTTTGTAATTATTTAAGTGTAAAATTAATAATATTTTCTATTTTGGGCATTTCGACTTCGCTCAATACATCGCATTGTTGCTAAGAGTTAAAATTACTTGCGTGCGCCCTGCGGGGTTCTGCTTATTAGAAAATTTAGCACATTGTTTTTATTAGCACAAATGCTATTCTCTCTACAATTTAAGCCCCATGCCCCATGCGCCATGCAATTATAATTTGTAGCTTTTTAGATAGTTTTTCACACAACTAGCAAGATGTTTACTCATTCTTTCACAATAATTCCACCACAAAGAATATCATTATCTTCATAAATTACTGCAGATTGTCCTGGAGTTACTGCCGAAACTGGTTGGTCAAATTCGATTTTTACTAAATCGCCATGTTGACTTATCGAGCAACTCTCTCCAGCATTGTTGTATCTAATTTTGCAAATTGCTTTTAGGCTATTCTCAATTTTGGGATATTTCATAAAATTAACATCCTTTATCCAAACAGTACTTTGAAGCAACTTGTCGCGTTCTCCTAAAACAATTGTATTTGTTTGTGCATCAATTTTCAAAACATAAACTGGATATCCCATTGCAATCTCGAGTCCTTTCCGCTGCCCAATTGTGTAGAATGGAAATCCTTTATGTTTGCCTAGAATTTTACCATTTTCATCAACAAAATTTCCTGGGCCAGGATTTTTTTCGATATCGGGTAATCTTTCTTTCAGAAATTCGCGATAATTATCGCCAGGGATAAAGCAAATTTCCTGACTTTCTTTTTTGTTGGCAATTTTTTCGTAATTGTGTTTTCGAGCAATTTCGCGAACCTCTGGTTTTGTGAGCTTTCCAAGCGGGAAGACCGTGCGAGCAAGATTTTCCTGTGTAAGAGTCCATAAAAAATACGTCTGATCCTTTGTTTCGTCAGCGCCTTTCCTTAGAAAGTATCTGCCATTTTCGAACATAACCTGAGCATAATGACCAGTTGCTAAAAAATCGCATCCAAGAAGATCAGCCTGCTCAATCATCTTTCCCCACTTCACAGTTTTGTTGCACAGAACGCATGGGTTGGGAGTGAGGCCCGACATATATTCCGAAATAAAATTGCTGATAATGGTTTGGTCGAAATACTCGCGAATGTCAAGAATACTGTGTTTAAAACCTAAGTCTGTTGCAAGACGTTTAGCTTCAAAAATAGAATCCACACTACAACAACCGGTTTCCTTTTCCATACATGCTTTTGATATCGCATCGTATGATCTGAATGTCATTCCCTCGATTTGGTAACCCTGTTCTTTAAGAAGCAATGCTGCAACCGAACTGTCGGTTCCGCCACTCATTGCTAGTAATATTTTTTTTGATACGCTCATTAAAAACTCTTTGCTACAAAAATACGAAATTAACCTGAAAATGTATGTGGGATTGAGAAATTTTATACCTGCTATTAAATCTCTAATGTTAATTCAAATGTAGGTCAAATTCATAAAAATAGGTCAAATTCATGAATTTGACCTACACTTGCACATATTTTTAAATTTCTACTTCAACTGCGTATTTGGGTTTTGGCTTGGTCTAAAGAAATCGATTGGGTTATCCAAATAATCTTCGGGTTGTTTAAACTGGTTTTGATTCTCTTTTGCCCACTGTTGTTTGTTTTTCCATTCTTCCATAAGCTCGTCATAATTATCGGGGATCCCATCTTTATAATTAATAGTGTCGCCTTTGGGATTGTCGGTATAAATAATCCAGTCGCCATCGCGTTCACCGTTTACGTACATTCCTTCTTCGTCAACCGAGCCAGTAATTCCATAAAATTTCCAATATCCATGACGAGTAGATCCAGCATAAGTACCTTCTTCGATAAGTCCACCTTTCTCGAAAAACTTTTTGTATGGGCCCTCTAATTTTCCATCTTTATAAACACAATCAAGAACCATTTTGCCAGTGATTGGATAAAACATCTGCACTCTGCCGTTTGCCTTTCCGTGATTATAGTTTATAATAGCCGACATAATTCCATCTTCGTAATAAAGCATCCATGTTTTGTGACGTTCGCGGTTTTCGTCGTAAACTCCTTTTGCTGCTTTGTTTCCATTGCTCCAGAATAATTCGGCAGAAGCATAGCCAGCTTCGTCATAGTTTAAAACGGATTTTATTTTACCGTTTGGATGATAATAGGTAAATGTTCCAGTTGGCTTGTTATCAATGAAAAAA
>JAQVGK010000294.1 GCA_028696755.1 Bacteroidales bacterium
TATGCAAGAATCGAAAGTTTTGTTTCCACTGCTCGTAAAAACAATAAAAACATTTTCGAAGAATTAAAGGGCACTTTCGATGGTCAAAATTTTTTAACTTTGCAGGGCAGCTAAATAATTACCAAAAATGTAAGATTAGAGTTTGATTTTTTGCTTAAATATTGAACTCAATTAAGTGCTGTACTAATAAATTATCGTATGCTTACATTTTTCCTGCAACAACAGTATGAAAACCTTCATGTCCCAGATATTTCTGTGCACATTTAAGCAAATCAACGCTATTGATGTTTCTAACTCTTTCGGTTTGCTTTTTTATGAATGTTGCAGAGCGGCCTGTTGTAATCAGTTTTTCCCAGATTGCTGCTGTTTGAAAAACTCCATCAAATGCTGCCAACATATCTCCACTTATAAAATTTTGAACAAGTTTTAACTCAGAAACTGGAATTTTATTTGTGCGTAATTTTTCGATTTCTTTAAATATTTCATCAACAGCGTTTTTTGTAACATCAGCTCCAACATCAGCAGTAATTTTAAGTGCTACGCAGTCGTTATATTCTGCAATAAAAGACCCAATGCCGTATGTGTAGCCTTTATCTTCTCGTATATTTTTCATTAAGCGCGATCCGAAATATCCACCAAGCACTGTGTTTAAAATTCCGATATCTATCAGTTCATCTTCAGTTAGTTTTCCAAGATTTTTCCCAATGTATAAACTTGACTGAACAGCCTCGGGTATTTCGATATATCTAAGAAAATTTTGCGATTCAGTTGCTGTTGCTGTGTTATGAGATATTATATTTCTGTTGCCAAAACTATTGCCTAAATAGCGGCTGCATAATTCAACAGTCTGCGAATCGGCCATACCAGCGATTTGGATAAAGCAATTTGCAGACGAGTAATAATCATTGACAAATTTTCGAATTTCATCCAGTTTAAGTTTTGAAGGATCTTCGGGTGTAATTAATGCTCCACGAGGATGTGAGTCTCCGAAAAGCTGATTGTTAAGTCCTTTCATCGCATTGTACTTGGTCTTGCGGAGGTTGTTGCGAATAGCTTCACGATTTTTTGTCTGTAAAATCTCGAATTCTTTTTGAGGAAGTGATGGATTTTTTAATAAATCTGCAAAAACCGGCAATACATCACTAAAGTACCTTTGAGGAACATATAGTCGAAGTCCGGCAGTGTCGTTTCCGGTAAAGCTTTCGATAAAAGCACCGTAAAAATCGAAATATTCTGCTGTTTCGTTTGGCGTCATCCCAACTGGTGATTCTTTTAGTAACGAATTTGTAAATATTGCCTGAAGCTTTTTAGTTTCTCTCTCAATCCCAGCATTAAAAACCACATCAAGTTTAATTACTGGTGAATTTTGTGATGGGAAAAGATATGTGGAAATTCCATTGCCAAGTTTATGTTTTTCGGGGCGGCGAAAGTTAATTCCTTTAATTTCCTTAACAGCCGGACTTGTTTTTCTATTTATCATTTTACTTCTTTTTTGATTTGTAGTAAATACAACTTAAATTGCCGTCTCTGAATAGTTCGCTTGCAACCCTTACAATATCTTCCTTTTTTACCGATAATATCTTTTCTTCAATATCATTAATCATTGAAGCATCGCCCAGCCATTCGTAATATGCGAGCTCCATTGCTATGTTTAAAACCCCTATCTTCGAAAACAGTTGAGTAGATAATGATTTGTTTTTTACTTTGTCGAGATCACGTGCACTAAAATCGCCTTGTATTATTCGGTTTAGTTCATTTTTAATTTCGGATTCGGCAGTGTCGAAACTTGTTGTGTCGAAGAGTTTTGCATTTATCATAAATAGGCCTGGATCGAGGCTACCTTGAATATATGCTTCGACTTCGGGGAAAAGCTTTTTCTCTTTGATAAGAGTTCGGTTAAAAAATGAAGATCTTCCGTTTGACAATAAATCCGAAATTAAGTCGGCTGCAAAATAGTCATTATCTTTTCGACCACACATGTGATAAGCCATGTAAATTGCGTTGGCAGGTACATCTCTTTCAAGAATCTGTGTTCTTTTTTCTGTTTGAATTGGCTCTTGTGGAATTTGTCTGCTTGGCACATTTCTAGGTGGAATATCACCAAACCATTTTTTACACAGCTTCTCCATGGCAGATGTCTCAACATCACCTGCTATGACAAGTACCGCATTGTTCGGAGCATAATGTTTATAGAAAAATTCTTTTACATCTTTAAGCGAGGCTCCTGTAATATGACTAATTTCTTTTCCAATTGTTGACCATTGGTAGGGGTGAACTTTGTATGCCAATGGACGTAGGAAAAGTGAAACATCCCCATAAGGCTGATTGAAATATCTTTGTCTAAACTCTTCGGAAACCACGTTGCGCTGAACATCTAAGCTCTTTTTCGAGAAAGCAAGCTCCAACATTCGGTCCGATTCTAGATAAAATGCAGTCTCGAGATTCTGCTTTGGAACTGTTATGTAATAATTTGTATGGTCATTGTTTGTAAAGGCATTGTTTTCTCCACCAGCTTTCTGCAAAACTGTATCATAGTTTTTTATGTTTTTCGAGCCGCCAAACATTAAATGCTCAAAAAGGTGCGCAAAACCAGTTCTGTCTGGATTTTCGTCGCGTGCGCCAACATCATATAGAATGTTGAAGGCAACCATGGGAGTAGATTTATCTTTATAAACAATAACACGCAGTCCATTTTCTAAAGTAAACTTATCGTAGTTTATCATAGGTAATAATTTATTGTCAAAGATAAAATAATTCGGACAAACCAAAACATTAATAATAGTTTGAAAATCTGAGAGCTTGATTTTGGCTCCGAAGTTTGAAAAATTAATTGTTAGAGCGACTTATTTAGTACCTCTAAATTTCTGATATAATAAACTTTATTTGGTATTTTTTTCCACGATTCGTTCATTATTTTACCACTTACAATATTCTTGGCAGCTGGGAACGTTTCTTCAAGTACTTTGAAATAAGAAATGAGCTTAAAATCTGTTATTTTATCATTAAATTCTGTATATACTAAATCGGGATTTATTTTACCTTTCATCTCACTAATGTACTCAGGACTTAATTGGTTAATGTAAAGGTGGATTTTATAATTTTTAATAGCAGCTAAGAAATATACAAGACTCAATTTTGCAGGAACATTTTTATGATCCGATTGAAAAATTAGAATTTCACGAACCGAGCGTCCTGGTTTTCTTTCTTTTTCGGCAGTAACTAACGATTTTACAATAATTCTATTTAAAAAATATTCTTCATAGAAAGGTTCGATGCTTCTCACTAACCATAATTGTCTAATTTTATCAATTAAAGGTCCTAAAACTGAAACAACAAATTCCGAAGCTAGCATTTTGTCGAGAATTTTATCAAAATGCAAATCAAAACCTTCAATGTCCTTATCAATCATGCGAAGTAACAACTCGTTTATGTAGGTCGATTCCGACTGTTGATTGAGGAATGCGGTTTCGCACATTTCCGAAATCTGCTCTGCAGAGAGTAATGACAATTTATTGGGTTTATAGCCTTTACTCATTAAATAAGAAATTTGTAATATCTTTCTTAAATCATCTTTTGTATAACGCCTGATATTCGTATTTGTACGAACTGGACTAAGCAATTCGTAGCGTTTTTCCCACATTCGAATTGACGAACACTTGATGCCGCTTATAACTTCAAGCTCCTTGATACTGTATGTCTCTTTTGTCATAGAAGAAGAGGGTGAAATTGAACTTTTTTAATTATTGTACAAATATATAAAAATTTAAATAAGTTCAAATATTTTAATGTTATTTTTAAAAACTGCCAAAAATAGTATTATCATGCTGCTTTCATTTATGCAATGGTTTAAGCGAAACAAGAAGGGGATAAAAGATTTTTGTTGTTTTTAAAACATTATTGTTAATAAAATAACATTGTTTATTCAATAACAATTCGTATATTTGCAGTAAATATTATTGAGTTTCATGGAAGAATATCTTGAAAGTTTAAAAAACAATATTGAGAAGCATGATATATTGCCTATACTGCAAGGGTTTCAGCTGAAATTCGGATATTTGACGCAAGATTTTATTTTGAAATTGAGTGAGCGTTCAGGTATCTCTGCCGGCAGCATATATAGTACTGCCAGTTTTTATTCACAGTTCAGATTTTCACCAATACCTAAATATAAAATCAAGGTTTGTTCTGGCACTTCTTGTCATGTAAATTCAATTGAATCTGTTAAAGAAGAAATATTAAAGCAAACTGGTCTTGATAAAACCTCTAAACCGAGCGACTCTAAATATAGCATTGAGTTTGTTAATTGTTTAGGGGCATGTGCTAAAGGACCAGTGATTGAAATTAATGGAAAATATTTTACAGGAGTTAAAAGCCGCGACGTTAAGGACATTATTGCAAATTTGGATTAAGGATGGATTTTTCGAAACAGGATATATTAAAGCAGTTGAATTCAGCGACAAATAAATCTTTCTCTGCAAGTTTGTCGCGCAAAGAAATTCTCGTTCCTCATGTTTATGTGGAGCGCAGTACGTGCAGTATAATTGCAGGAATAGATGAAACTATTTCTGAGTTTAGAAGTTATTTTAAAGAGTATGGGATTGATTATGTTTTGATTGAAACTGGATGCAAAGGACATTGCGACTGTGATCCTGCCGTTAGTATTCAATTGCCTGGCAGAGCTGCCTTGTCGTTTCGTAATGTTTATTTTAATAAAGTCTCTTTAATTCTCGATAGTATCCTGAATAATATTTTACCTGAAAAAAGTTTAATCCTTGGTCAGTATCCTCATGCAGATCTTAACTCATGGCCTGATATTCCTTATATTGACGAATTGCCTTTTTTTCGAAATCAAAAACGTAATTTAACAAAGCTAAGCGGAATAATTGAACCAAATTCGATCGAATCATTTGTAAATCATGGCGGTTACGCTGCTTTTGCTAAAATTATGACAAGCAAGACGCCTTCTGATGTTTGCGAAATTATCGAGAGCAGTGGATTGCGCGGTAGAGGAGGAGGAGGATTTTATACAGGATTAAAGTTGCGAATGGCACTCGATAATTCTGCGTCAAAAAAGTACTTTATTTGTAATGCTGATGAGAGCGACCCAGGTTCTTTTTCGGGAAGAATGTTGATAGAGAGT
>JAQVGK010000295.1 GCA_028696755.1 Bacteroidales bacterium
TTCAAGTCTTAAGCCACTTGGTTTCCTCACCCGTGATCCAAGAGTTGTTGAAAGGAAAAAACCAGGTCAGAAAAAGGCCCGTAAGAGATTCCAGTTCAGTAAACGTTAATCCTATTAGTGAGTATAAACCAAGTTTAGTATCTAAATTGCATGGATGGCAGATGCTCTGTTCTACCGTACAATTGTTACTACAGAAAGTAAACTTAAAATTTAAAAAATGCCAAGAGTATCTTTTGATCAATTACTTGACGCCGGTGTACATTTCGGTCACCTAAGGCGCAAATGGAATCCGGCAATGGCTCCTTATATCTTTATGGAGCGTAACGGTATCCACATCATCGACCTTCACAAAACAGCAATCAAAATTGATGAAGCTGCAAACGCAATGAAAAATATTGCAAAATCAGGTCGTAAAATATTATTCGTTGCAACAAAAAAACAAGCAAAAGACATTGTTGCCGAAGAAGTAACCAAAATCAACATGCCTTATGTTACTGAGCGTTGGCCTGGTGGTATGCTTACCAACTTCCCAACTATCCGTAAGGCTGTTAAAAAAATGTCATCTATCGACAAGATGCACACCGACGGAACATTTGATTCACTTTCAAAACGTGAAAAACTTCAGATTACCCGTCAAAGAGCAAAATTAGAAAAGAACTTAGGTTCAATTTCTGATTTATCTAGATTACCTGCTGCTCTTTTTGTTGTTGACGTAATGAAGGAAAAAATCGCTGTTCGCGAAGCTATGAGATTAGGTATTCCGGTTTTTGCAATGGTTGACACCAATAGTGATCCAAAACCTATCGACTTCCCAATTCCTGCAAACGACGACGCTTCAAAATCTATTCAACTTATCGTTAATGTAATGTGCCAAGCTATTAAAGAAGGCCTTAGCGAAAGAAGTGTTGAAAAAGAAAACACTGCAAAACCAGTTGATGAGGAAGATGATGACAATGCAGAAGAAAGAAAATCTTCACGCAAAACAAGAGCAAGAAAAGTAACTGCTAAGGCAAGTGCTTCTGTTGCTGATGTTGAAGATGAAAATGACGAAGATTAATAATTAACTTAAAATTTCAAGAAAATGGCAAATATAACTGCTGCTGATGTAGGCAAATTAAGACAAATGACCGGTGCTGGTATGATGGATTGCAAAAAAGCTTTGGTTGAAGCTGATGGCGATTTTGAAAGAGCTAAGGAACTTATCCGTGAAAGAGGTCTTGCTATTGCTAACAAAAGAGCCGACAGAGAAGCTTCTGAAGGAGCTGTTCTGGCTAAAACCGCTAACAACAACACTGTTGGTGTGATGATCGCTCTCAACTGTGAAACCGATTTCGTTGCTAAAAACGTTGATTTTGTTGCTCTTGCAAACTCTATTCTTGACGTTGCTGCAAAAGAAGTTCCTGCTGATTTAGAAGCTCTTAAAGCTTGTAATATCAACGGTCAAACTATCGCCGAATTAGTTTCTGAAAGAAGCGGTGTTACTGGCGAAAAAATGGAAATTGCTTATTACGACAAAGTTGAAGCTGCTCAGGTTGCTGCTTATATTCACATGGGTAACAAACTTGCTACTCTAGTTGGATTAAACAAAGCTGTTGATCCTCAGGTTGGTTTTAACATAGCTATGCAAATCGCTGCAATGAATCCAGTTGCTGTTGATAAAGATTTCGTTTCTCAGGAAGTTATCGAAAAAGAATTAGAAATCGGTCGCGAACAAGCTCGTAACGAAGGAAAAGCTGAAGAACTCCTCGACAAAATCGCTCAGGGCAAACTTCAGAAATTCTTCAAAGAATCTACTTTATTGAACCAGGAATTCGTTCAGGAAGGTAAAATTTCTGTAAGAGAATATCTTCAGAAACAAGAAAAAGACCTTACTGTTACTTCGTTCAAAAGATTCGGTCTTTCTAACTAAAAATTACTTTTTTCATAATAAAAAGGCTGCCAATTGGTGGCCTTTTTTTGTTAAGCTCCTAAATCCCAATACAATGTCGTTTAGTTAAGTATTTTATTAAAAAATCAATCTTTTTTTTAAAATTTTTTATTCAAACTTTCTTGCTTGATCAAGAAAGTTACAAAGAAATCAAGAAGAACCGATCCTTCAGCCCGCTCTTTTGGGACAAAAGAACTGTAAGCAAGCTGGGATTTTCCGAAAGGGTTCGGAACGCTTGCAACAGTTCTAATTGTCCCAAAATTCACAAGGCCGGAGCTGGCCCGGCGGTTCTTCTAGGCCCTCCCGCGTCGCTTCTTCGTACAATTATCGCTTTATTCGACTAATTGTCTCCCGTATTTTTTTCTCAATAAGCCAGATTTTCACTAAAACACAAAAGAGTGAGTAGTGAATTTTTCCTTAACTAAACGACATTGAATCCCAATATCTAAATCCTAATAACTGCAAAATAAGCAGTAAATGTTTTGAGGTTTATAATTCGTTATTTTGTTATTGTTTTGAATTTAGAGATTAGGATTTAGATATTGTAATTTGCGTTATGTCGCTTCTATTGCTATTTTTGCAACGAAAATTATTTTATGAATAAAAAAGTTTACATAGAAACCTACGGTTGCCAGATGAATGTGGCCGACTCGGAAACTGTTGCTGGAATAATGCAGTCGCGCGATTTTAATGGCGAAACAGATATTACTTTGGCCGACATTATCCTAATTAATACTTGTTCGGTTCGCGATAATGCCGAAAAAAAAATATGGAACAGGCTTGATCATATTAAAAGTCTTAAAAAGAAAAACAAAAATCTCAAAGTCGGAATTATCGGATGTATGGCGCAAAGAGTTGCCGACAAATTGCTTGAACATCCTGTTGTTGATTTTGTTGCTGGTCCTGATGCTTATCGTAACTTGCCCGATTTAGTTAACGAATCGGATATTGATTTAAAACCTAAAAATACCGACTTCGACATAACCGAAACATACTCTGGCATAGAGCAGATAAAACAAACTAATGATGAAATCTCTGGCTTTGTTGCAATCACAAGAGGATGCAATAACTTTTGCACATATTGCATTGTTCCTTACACAAGGGGACGCGAACGCAGCAGCAACTATAAAGATATTCTAAACGAAGTGAAGAATCTTGATGAACAGGGGTTTAAAGAAGTAACATTGCTCGGTCAGAACGTAAATTCATACTCTTTTGAAGATGCTGAAACTACTGTTGATTTTCCGAAGTTAATCGAGATGGTAGCTAAAGCTGCTCCACAAATGAGAATTAGATTCACCACCTCTCATCCAAAAGATATTTCGGACGATTTAATTGATGTTATTGCAGCAAATAAAAACATTTGTAACCACATTCATCTTCCTGTTCAGTCGGGTTCAAACAAGATTCTTGAAAGAATGAATCGTAAATACACGAGAGAATGGTATTTGAGCCGAATCGACACAATAAAATCAAAAATTCCAGATTGTGGTTTATCTTCCGATATTTTCTGTGGTTTTTCGGGCGAAACCGAAGCTGATTTTCAGGAAACACTTAGTTTGATGGAAATTGTTGGATATGATTTGGCTTTTATGTTTAAATACTCTGAAAGACCAGGTACAGCAGCAGCTAAATCTCTTAAAGATGATGTTCCCGAAGAAACAAAGAAAGATCGTCTAGCGCGCATGATAAAAGTACAGAACAAGATTTCGTTACAAAAAAACAAATCCGACATTGGCAAAGTTTTCGAGGTACTAGTAGAAGGAAAATCGAAACGATCAACAGAGATGCTTTTTGGCCGAACCGAACAAAATAAAGTAGTAGTTTTTCCTGCTGGTAATTACAAAAGAGGAGATTTTGTTTTGGTAAAAATTACAGATGCCAGCTCGGCAACATTAAAAGGAGAATTAATAAATTAAACCATGGATAAGATAAATGAATTTCGTAGCTATCGCGCTAAAATGAATGAAAAACTTCTTGGAAGCGAAAATAAAATTATTAAACGTATATACAGCCTCGATACACTTACTTATCAGGATTCGGCTCTTGATTCAAAGACAAAAGAAATGCTTGGCCTTGTTGCTTCAATGGTTTTACGTTGCGACGATTGTATCAAATATCACCTCGAAACCTGTCGTAAACTAGGAATCAGCACCGAAGAAATTCTGGATATCTTTGGAGTGGCGAATGTTGTTGGTGGCACAATAGTTATCCCACATACTCGTCGCGCCCTCGAATACTGGGAAATGTTGACGGAAGAGAACGGTGAAAAATAATAACAGGTTGACAATAAGCCTGTAATTTTCGCATTTGTTTTTCAAAAAGAAATCTGCTGAAATATTTTTTTTATTTCAAATAATTTGTCATTCGCATACTAAAAACAACACATCATTTCGTTATATACCAAATAAACTATTGTTATTGTCAAAAACATTTTATAAATGAATAAACCTCTACCTGAATTAAGCACATTATTAAAATTCAGATTTATTCACTTAAAATTGTTATTGACATGGAAACAAAAAAATCTGCGAAAGCAAATCTCGAGAAGAGAAAAATCTATTTTTTGGAAATTGGACTAATATTGGCTCTAGGCTTGTGCTTTGCTGCCTTTGAATGGTCCGAACCCGAAATTAGCGACAATCAAATTAGTTTCAACACAGGCTACCTTGAGCTTGATTCGGACATTGAGCCACCAGTACATATAAATCCGCCAGAATTCCAAAAGCCGAAAATCATTCCCGAAAAGTTAACTGTTGTTGATGATGAAAAGGATGTTGATACGACATTTGATTATGTTATCCCTGGTGATGATTTTGATCAAGATTTTGATTTTAGTACCCAATTCGAAAAGATTGAAATTCCCGAAGAAAAAACAGATCCTATTCCAGTTTCGCAAGTACCAACCAAACCAATATTTCCTGGTGGTGATGCCGCCATGCTAAAATTCTTTGCCGACAACATGAGGTATCCTGCCTTGGCAAAAGAACTTAATATTTCGGGTAAAGTCTTTGTTTATTTCGTTGTTGGAACAGATGGTAATGTTTGTGATGTTAGCATTGTACAAAGCTTAGATCCAGAGATTGACAAAGAAGCAATTAGAGTTGTTTCGATACTCCCCAAATGGACCCCAGGTAAAAAGGGTATTACACCAGTTCCAGTTTCGTTTATAATTCCAATAAATTTTAAGTTAGAATGATGTGGAATG
>JAQVGK010000296.1 GCA_028696755.1 Bacteroidales bacterium
TAAGTCTTAAAGCTGTGAAAAGTGTATAAATCACTGCGCAACTATATTGACAGACTTCATCTTTTGGTAAAAAGAATAACTGATCGAATTATTTTACCAGGCTTTAAAGGAGTATCTCTTTATTATATCGGTGCGTTTTTTATAAAGGGACTAAGCAAAGGATCGGTTTCGATGCGAGCATCATCTGTGGCATTTAATCTCTTTGTTTCGCTTTTTCCTGCGCTAATTTTCCTGTTTAGTTTAATCCCATTTATCCCAATCGAAAACTTTCAGTACGAATTATTTAGTGTGCTTGCCGAAGTATTGCCAGGATCGGCTTACGACCTAATGTACGAAACAATTACCGATACAATTATGACACAGCGAAGCAGCATTCTTTCTCTCGGTTTCTTATTGATGTTGTTTTTCTCGTCAAATGGAATAATGTCGCTAATCGAAGCATTTAACAATACATACCATCAGTTCGAAACACGAAAAGCTATCAGCATTCGACTTATATCGGTTTTACTTGTTATTATTTTGAGTTTTCTATTGATGATTGCAATTTCTTTAATTGTTATGGGCAACAGCTTTTTTGTACGATTCATAACAAATCATCCAAATTTAGACGACAGCAGTGTATTGTATTTTATTGTTGGATTTCTGAAATGGGGACTGATAATTCTACTGTATTTTTTGGCAATATCCTTTTTGTACTTCCTCGCACCAACAAAAAAGAGCAGATTTCGATTTATTACCCCGGGAGCAATTTTTGCAACATTCCTGCAAATTGTTACTGTTTTGGGATTTACTTATTATGTTAATAACTTCGCACAGTACAACAAACTCTATGGATCTATAGGAACTGTAATTGTGGTTATGATGCTGATTTACATCAGTTCACTTTCTTTGATTCTGGGCTTTGAATTAAACGTGAGCATTTTGACAGGAAATAAGAAAATTTCGAAAAAAAAATAATCAAATAGTTTTGTATTAAATAATTTATTATTTTTGGAGATAATGCAAAGCTTGACAATTCGTCTGCATACATTGTTAGCCTTGCATTTAGAAATAAACTATTTACTATATGAAGAAACTATTACTAATTATTTCAGCAGTTGTTTTATCATACTCTCTTTTTGCACAGCCTACTGTTGCCGAAGATTTTACAATAACTGACATTGACGGAGTCGAACATAATTTGTTCACTTATCTTGATGACGGGAGGTATGTTTTGTTAGTATTTTATCTGGATGGTTGAGGCAGCTGTATAGCGTCTGTCCCGACGTTCAATAATATCTACAGTGAATTTGGTTGTAACGAATTCGAATTAGTTGTAATTGCGGCCTTTGGATATGGTGAAACCGACGAAGATGTGATTGCATTTGAAGAAGAAGCTCCTGCAGATTTTCCTATGGTAAGTGCTGTTGAAGGCAATGGAGATGAAGTTATCGCTTATTATGGTATTGAATCTTTCCACGATGTTGTATTAATTAAACCCGACCGTGAAGTGGTTTGGAATAGTGCTGATGTTGATTTGGAGAATGTAAACGATCTTGTTGAACAGGGACCACATCAAAATGCATGTCCAGACGATTGGCCGATAGCTGGCTTTTCTGGTGATCCATTAGTAATTCCAATCAATACTGGCGTATTCTTTACCGACGAGTCACAAAATCCAATAAATCAATGGTATTGGGAGTTTGAAAATGGAACACCAGCAACTTTCAACGGTCAAAATCCACCAGAAGTAATTTACGATGTTCCTGGTTATCATAATGTAAAACTTACAGTTAAAAATGAGTTCGATAACGAAAACGCTTTAACCAAAAATGATTACATATTAGTTTATGAGATAGCCGATACTCTGCCTGTTGCATGGTTTTCGGCAAATCAGGTGATTGTAATAGCAGGAAGCTCGGTAAACTTTACCGATCTTAGCTGGGATTTTCCGTTCGAATGGAGATGGGCTTTCCAAGGTGCAGCTCCTGCAAACGCAGTAAACCAACATCCTCAAAATGTTGTTTATAATAGCCCAGGCGAATATGATGTTCAACTGATTGTTCGAAATTCGCAAGGTTATGACACACTTTTAATCGAAGATTATATTAGAGTTATCCCCGAAGTTGGTGACGAAATTCCAGTTGCAAATTTTACAGCACAAAACCGACTGATTAAAAGAAATACCGAAGTTGTCTTCCAAGACTTATCAACAAATAATCCAATGTTCTGGGCTTGGGAATTCGAAGGCGGTGATCCGTTTACGTCTAACTCTCAGCTACAACCTGGCGGAGTACTTTATGCAAACACAGGATTTTTCGATGTTACTTTAAATGTTGGAAATGTTAATGGTTCCGATATGCTTACCAAAAGAGACTATATTGTTGTTTACGACTCTTTTGTAGGTAGCGTTTGTGATACCATCGGCAATCTGCTCGAGGGTGAAATCCCTTACGCTATGCAAATTAACGGCATGACTGGCTATTATGGCGGTCAAAATAGTGATAGAATATCAATGTATGCCGATTATTATGATTTTCATACATTTAACGAAGTACGTGGTGTGATTGTTCCTGTAATAAGTGTTGGACATATCTCTAACAGTTCTTACATAAGATTCCTTACTTGGGATGGAGCTGATAATAAACCAACTACAATTCTTTCCGACCAAAAAGTTTATCTTAGAGATTTACGCGACAATTACTTGCAAGTGATAATGTTTGACGAACCTCTCGAAGTTGATGGACCGTTCTACCTAGGCTATTCGATTAACTATGCCGACGGTGACGAATTCGTTGTTGGAATGGCTCCAAACAGAGGCCACGGTGGTACAAATACTTTGTTTGTTTACAAAGATGGAAACTGGCAAAGTTCTTCTACTGCATACAATGTTTCAACATCTTCGGGTATCAGACCAATGACTTGTTTGGTTGGTATCGAGGATGAAACAATTGAAGAAAATACTGGAGTTTATCCAAATCCAGCAAGCGACAGATTGTATGTTGTAAACAACTTAAACTTTGATCATGGCGATTTTGTGGAAATTTTCGACAGAACTGGCAAAACAGTTAAAATGCAAATGGCAGAACCTGGCGAAACAGAAATTGAATTAAATACCGAAGATATTGCTCCAGGTGTTTATTACGCCAGAATATTTACAAAAGGAAAACTGATAACCGAGAAAATCAGCATTATCAGATAGTTTTACTAGCCGAAAAAAATCTAAAAATATCATCTTTGTTGTTCTCTTTAACAGCAAGATGATATTTTTCGTTTTTGTAAACAAAATATCTATACGATTTTCCGGCAAGTCGGTTTTGAGGATATTTGTCAACCGCCTCATCTTCGCATCTCCAAAGCGAGTAGTTTCCCTTTGTATAAACCAATTCCATCTCTACTATCTGTGATGATGAAAACGGCATTTTTAACGATTTAACCATGCCAACCGACAACTGATTCTTGGTCTTTGGACTTAGTTCTCCAGCAGTTAGACTTAAAGAACCTGCTACTGCGATGACGACGAGTAATGATGCAAACTTTTTCATAACTTTATTTTTTTAGCAATTATTTCTTTCACAAAAATACGGTCAACCTTAATTAATTGTGGTTAAGGCAATACTAAACTTTTGCTAAAAAATGTTAAGAATAAAAAAATCAGCAAGTGGTTATCTTGCTGAATATCAATTGATTAATAATTATTTATTTGTGTCGTCGTGTTAATTTGTGTTAAGAATGTTAATGGATTCTAAAAATTAATATGGATAATTTGAGAGAGCATAATACTCATCGTCATAATACTGATTTGAAGTTTTACCAAACATAATGTAATATCCTGGATGATCTTCGTCTTCGAATATGCTCAAGTTAATGGAAACGGACATCCAATACATACCATAAGGTAAATCATCCTGGTAGATTACAGATCCAGAATTTATTTTAACTGTTGCAGTCTCAGGATTAACAGTGCCACTAACATTAACCCTCGAAACATATTCTTCCCCATCAAGGTTGAAATTTGTTAAAGCGACTCCTGTAAATGATCCATCACTATCATCATAAACAATATTATACAATTTCTCGGTACAAATACAGTAACCGCTGTCAAAAGCATCGGCTCTGCTTTGAGAACCACCCTTCCAGCTTGATTCCATAACTGATTCTACTGTTTGAGCAAGCGATAATGCTGAGCTAAAAAGAACAAATAAAAAGGCTAAAATAATTTTAGAGGTTTTCATGGCTGTAGATTTTAGTCAAAAATAATAAATAAAATGTTTAAGCACAACGAAATTAAGGATTTTTCACAACACCCTCGAATAAAATAATATTTGTATCAGATTCGCGAATAATAAAAACAAATGGACGGTTGGCGATTATAGTAATTGGTACGTCGGGGATACTAGATGTTGTTGCAAATTCAACAGCAGTTACAGCAGTAGCTTCGGTTCCTGCCTCATCAACTTCGATATAAGTTTTATGTATCACACGTGAAACAAATAAGCCTCCACCAGAGTTAATGCCACTTAAATCGGCCACTCCATCCGAAAACAAATCGGTCATCCCCATGTTTTGCAGCGGAGTATTAAGTAAGGTCTCGTACTCAAATTTCCATTTTGGCATAGAAAATAACACGCTGTCTTCGGTCATTGCATCTGTTAGCTGATTCCAATACTCGCTATCTAGTTGGCTTATTAATTCTCCAGGTGTTGAACCATATGCTGGGATGAGAATATCCATAACATAATTTCCACGTCCATACGGAAGTTCAACAATTGATACTTCCTCGTCTATGTAATATTTGAGTTTAGTTTCAAGCTTCATCATATCGACTTGAACAGTGCTATTATCCGATAAGTAGAAGCTACGCTGCTCTGTATTATCAGGATTGAATTCGTATTTCCATTCGCCATAAAAATAAACAGCATTAATAAGATACATAACAGTCTCGGCAGGAATAGAATTAATTATTTTAGTAATTTTATCATTTGTTTTATCGGCCACCCAATTATTTATAATGTTCACCGATTCGGGATTTGCAAAATCGAGAGCTTGCACTTGCGCATTATAATACTCCACATTCACATCAAGAAAATCCTGTAAAACGTTAAACTGATTGTGATACCAAATTGAGTTTGCGATTGAAAGCTGC
>JAQVGK010000297.1 GCA_028696755.1 Bacteroidales bacterium
TGCAGGTCGTATTGACGCATTTGCTGCTGTTACAGCTGCCGCATCATTAGTGGCACCTCTTGTTGCTGATTTTGAAGCAAGTGCAGTTGTTATTGCCGAAGGTGGAACAGTTGATTATACCGATTTAACTACTGGCACACCAACTACTTGGGCTTGGACTTTCGAAGGAGGAACTCCATCAGCAAGTACTGAGCAAAATCCAACAGCAATTACCTACAATACTGCGGGTGTTTATGCTGTTAGCCTTACTGCCGGAGATGGAACAAACGAAGACACAGAAACTAAAACTTACTATATTCTTGTTGGACAAAGTGGTAGTGTTGCCGAAAGTGGCTGGATAGAGCAAAATACTCACTTTACAAGCCCTTACCGTGGCGTGTTCCAAACTGAGATCGTTGACCAAAATACAGCTTGGGTATTAACTTATGATGGTTCGGGTGGAAGTATTACCCGTGATTTTGCACGTACAACAGATGCTGGCGCAACATGGATTCCGGATACAATTGAAGTAGCAACAAATTTTGCTCCTGGTGATTTAAGTGCTGTTGATGGATTAAATGCTTGGGTAGCTGTTTATGATGTTAACGGAGGAGGTGGTATTTATAAAACCAGCGATGGCGGTGCTAACTGGGTACATCAAGCTTCGGCAGCATTTGATGGTGCTTCTAGTTTTGCAAATGTTGTTCATATGTTTGATGTCAATAACGGTTATTGTATGGGCGATCCCAATGGAGGAGAATTTGAAATTTATACTACTTCGGATGGTGGAGAGAACTGGGTTTTGCTTGACGGCGCAAATATTCCTAATCCTGAGACTGACGAAATGGGTTGGACTGGTGTTGCCGACGCTATTGGCGACATTGCTTGGTTTGGTACAAATACAGGTAGAATTTTTAAAACTACTGATCGTGGATTAACATGGAATGTTTATGAAACTGGTCAAGCTAATGTTAGCACAATATCTTTTGCCGATGAATCAAATGGAGTTGCAATCTGTCAAGTTACGAATGCGACAACTGGAACAATCGAAAGTTGGACTATGATTAAAACCGCTAATGGTGGTCAAACTTGGACAGAAATTGCAGTTGCAGACCAATACTTATCTGATGTATCTGCTGTACCTGGTTCTGTTGGAATGTATGTTGGTACAAAAATTTCTCAAACTGCTGAAGCTAATTTTTCTGCTTATAGCCTTGATTTTGGCACAACTTGGACCATGATCGACGATTCAGTTCAATATACAAATGTCGCTATGTTTTCCGAGACTTGTGGCTGGGCAGGCGGATTTAATTGGGACGAAAACAATGGCGGTATTTACAAATGGATTGGATTAGCTCCATCAGATGAACCATATTTTACTTCATCTCCTTCGTTGTCAGTAACAGAATTCGAAGAGTATACTTATAACGTTGTTGCTGAAGATCCAAATGATCTTTCTTTAACAATTACAGCCCCAGTTAAACCAACATGGTTAAACATTACAGATAATGGCGATGGAACTGCAACGTTTACTGGAACTGCTCCTGAAATTGTTGGACAATCTGAGAACTTTAGTGTAACTCTTAATGCTTCAAACGGAACTTATGACGCTGACCAATCATTTGTTATAACCGTTGTAACTTCAAATACAGCACCTGAGTTTACATCAGATCCAATACTTACAAATATTCAGTATATTCCGTACGTTTACAATGTAACTGCAACCGATCCTGAGGGAGATGATTTAACCATTACAGCAGATATTTTACCATCATGGGCAAGTTTTGTTGATAATGGTGACGGAACTGGAACTGTAACAGGAACACCAACTTCTACAAGTTTCCTTGGTTTCCAGATAAAACTTACAGTTTCTGACGGCATGTTTACTGATGTTCAGGATTTTAGAGTTCAGGTAACTGCTAATTCTGCTCCTGAGTTTACTTCAGAGCCTACTCTTACTCATGTTCAGAATACTTTGTATACATACAATATTACAGCTATTGATGATGAAGGCGAAACTCTTGTAATTACAGCTCCAACTCTTCCTTCTTGGGCAAGTTTGGTTGATAATGGTGATGGAACTGCTGTGTTAAGTGGAACTCCAACCGAAGCAAATAGTCCTGGTTACAACATCGTATTAAGTGTTACAGATGGTAATGGAACTGATACTCAAGACTTTATGCTGGAAGTAACTCCTAATGGTATCGAAGACTTTGGATATGGAACAATTGCTGTTTATCCAAACCCTGCATCTAATCAAATTACTGTTACCAATTGCCAAGGATCAAATTATGAGATTTTGGACGTAATGGGTAGAACATTGATGATGGGTCAAATTTCCAGTTCAGAAGAAATTATCAGTCATGATGCATTTGAGACAGGTAATTTTATTGTAAAAATGGTGAATAACGAAAACATATATACTGTTAAAGTTGTAAAACTCTAATTGTATTATATAGACTAAAGCGTCTCGAAAGTATTATTATACGATTATTCAGGTTTAATTCTTGGTAATTGGTGAAAATAATAATATTTTTGGGATGCTTTTTTTTGTTTTATGGAATATTGGGACATTATTGGTTTTGCAGGAGTTGTGCTTGGGCTAACTGGCTTTTTTGCACATGGAAAGTTTCAGCGTAGAGCCTTTATTTTGGTTTCAATACTTAGTTTGCTTATTTACAGTATTGCACGACCAATTTATCCTTTTACAGCCCTGATGGGTGCAGCGCTTATTTATTATTTTTATAATATTTTTAAAGTTACGAGAAGTAAAATGTCGATAAAACTTTTAGAAGTTGAATTCGATAATAGTTATATTCAGGAGTTTATTAAAAATTACAAAAGGGATATTTACAATTATTTCCCTTTTTACGAACCACATAAATCGCATCGTTGCTTTCTTTTGATGAGAGACATGAATTTAGCAGGTATTCTTATAACAAGCATTACTGGCGATATTATGACAATCGAAGTTGACTACACCAAACCAATATACCGTGATACAGAGATCGGGAATTATATTTACAAGCAAAATCCTGGTTATTTTAAGAAGCTTGGAGTGAATAAGCTGCTCGCAAAATCATTTCATAAGGGTCATTCTAAGTTCCTACAAAAAATGGGTTTCGAGCAAACTTATTTTGATAATCAATTATTTTTTGTAAAAAACCTTGATTAGCAAGCCACTTTTTGTAACCATTTTGCGTTTATTAATTGAAAGTTATGATGAAAATGTACAGGTATATTGTTTTAGCGACTTTAACATTAAGTTTTTTATCTGGTATCTCGCAGGTAGACATTCCGGATGCACCCGAATTTAAGTCAGCTTCGGTTGTTCCCGAATCAACACCATCATCGGTTAGGCTAAGCTGGATTCCAAGCGATTCGCTTGATGTTGCTGGATATATTATTTACGAGGTTGTTAGTTCTGTAACCGAAACTGTGGATACAGTCTGGGGCAGACTTACTGATGTGTATTTATATGAAGACTCACAATCAGGCTTAACTTCCGAGATATTTAGAATTGCTGCATTTGATGATTTGTTTTATAAAAGCCAAATTACATCACCCCACACTACGGTTTTCCTTTCGTTTGATTATGATAAGTGTACCAATAAAACTGATTTAGTATGGACTCCTTATTCTGGTTGGTCTGCAGTTAATAAATACAATATATACCGTCGAACATCTACATCTACTTACCAAATCGTTGCCTCGGTTAGCGGATCTGTAAATCAGTTTACAGATGATGAGCTTGAAATGAATAAAACATATTATTATTATGTTGAAGCGATAAGCCCACAGGGATATACGGCTACTTCAAATTCGATTAGTTTTGCGAGTGAATCTTATTTGTTGCCGTCCTATATGTATGCCGAGTATGCAACAGTTAGCGGTGATAATATAAATTTAAAATTTGTGGTCGACAATACAGCCGAAGTGTCGGAATACAGAGTGCAACGCTCAACAACATCAGATGGTGGGTATGTAAATATTAAAAGTATTGTAAATAGTGGGCAAACTGAAATTCTTGTAACCGATACCGACAGCGATCCTGATGCCAATGTTTATTATTACCGTCTGGCTTCGATAAATCCTTGTGGAATTGTAAATTTATATTCAAATTATGCATCAAACATTTTATTGTCGGCTACAGTTTCAGAGAGCTTAAATCACAGCTTAGAATGGACCCAGTATGAACAATGGCAAAATGGGGTATACAACTATCGTGTTTATCGTTATTTTGGTGATGTGGAGGCAGAAATTGATGTTAATCCTACAGGAGATTTGGATTACATGTATGATATTGCTTGGTATGTAGATTACTGTCATGATAGGGGCATTCATACTACTAATAAATTTTGTTATTTTGTCGAAGCTGTCGAAAATCCAGGACATACAATTACTACAAATACTGGACGAAGCCGATCTAATGTAGCCTGTGTTTATCACGAACCTCTTTGCTGGATGCCAAATGCGTTTAATATTTCATCGTACGAGCAACAGAACAGAGAGTTTAAGCCTGTTTTGTCTTTTGCGCAAGATTCGCCATACGAATTTGTTGTTTACGACAAATGGGGAAATCCTATTTTTAGAACCGAAGAAACCTTTGAAGGCTGGGATGGAATATTAAATCACCAAGACATTGCACCATCTCAATATTACACTTATTTTGTTCGTTATTATGATCATAAAAATAAAGAGCATATAAAAACTGGAACATTCTTTTTATTAGTTGAGTAATCGTCATTATTAATTATTATCTTTGCAGGTTGACAACAGTATAAATTAAGTTGTCGTTAACTTGTATGAGCCTAACCAAAGAAGAACAGATATGGATCGAGGAGCAGTTTGAAGAACTTATAAGAGTCTCCAAACGCGTTAAGAATGATGCCGACCGTGAGTTGGTACGTAAAGCTTTTGATTTGGCTAACGAAGCGCACTCAAAGATGCGAAGAAAATCGGGGGAACCATATTTTACTCATCCTATTGCTGTGGCGATGATAGTTGCTCAGGAAATTGGACTTGGCCCAAAATCAATCGCAAGCGCATTATTGCACGATGTTGTTGAAGATACCGATTATACTTTGACTGATATTGAGAGATTGTTTGGGACTACTATTGCTGGAATGG
>JAQVGK010000298.1 GCA_028696755.1 Bacteroidales bacterium
CAAATACCATTAAAAACTGCCGAACATATGGTGTTTTTCTTAATAGCACTCAACAAACAAAAATCTCAGGAAATGTAATTTTTGGATGTGAAAGAGCAATTTACTTAAATTATTCGAACGACAATATTCAACCACCAGTAATCACCTCATACACCAACGGAATTCTCTCGGGAACAGCGTTACCAAATAGTACCGTGGAGATTTTTGGAAGTACAGGAGCTGAGAATGCGAATGAGTATTTGGGGAGCGTGATTGTGGATGGGGATGGGAGTTGGAGTGTTGAGGTAATATTTAATTATGATTATACTTTAGCAAGTCAAACTTCAAATAATTTTAATACATCAAGTTTTGCTTCACATAGATTGTACATGCTTGACTTTGACCTCAATTGTAATCCTGAAAATCACGAACCTTGTAACATGATTTGTAATGGTTCATTTTCTTGGGATGATTATAATTACACAGACCCAGGGACTAGTGGATATGGGTTCAGTGTTACACCAAATGGTTGGCACTGTACCCATGGAACGTCAGATTGGTGTCCAGATCATGATGACACATATATTATATGCAACAATGTGGATCCGTCGCCAAATTTGGATTATATTCATATATGGTCTGGCAATATGGACTCCTATAGCCGCTCAGAGGGGATTATTACAAAATTTGTCGGTGATTTTATACTCGATGCCAATTATATGTTATCATTTATTGTAGCCAATTCCCAACCAGTTGATCATTTATATATTAGACTTGTTAACACCAATTATATTGAGACAGAAATTAATAGCTTCATTTCTTCAAGTCCAATTCCGCCTGCTTTCTCATTACCGCCAATAGATGATTTACCTAGTAAATGTACAACAATTTATGAATGTTCTTTTCCTTCCTTACAATCTGATTGGAATGATGTATTCGTTGAAATTCATGCAACTCAAGAATTCCTTAATTATGATGGTTTATGGATCTATTCGACAAACGAAAATATAATTGTTGGACACGTGTATTTAGATGATATTACGCTTTACCAAAGCTCACTACAATATGAGGCAACAGTATTAACTGGAACATGCATAGAAGAGGGCAGTCCTATTCAGTTAAGTTGTGATGATCCTAATGCAATTACATATAATTGGTCAGGACCTGATGAATGGATTGGAACTGGGGCACAACCTATAGTAACCGCATCCGCGACAACTGCTAATGCAGGATTATATACAGTTACCGTTGTTGATTCTAATGGATGTGAATATATTTCATCTGTAAACGTAATTGTTAATGATTTGTCAGTTAGAATAACATCTCCAATAACGGTTTATCCTGAAAATGAAGTAACCATTTGTCCAGGCAATGATTTTTACCTCAGAGCAGCAGCTTCTCCAAACGGGTCATATCCTTATCCATATACATTTACATGGAACACTGGTTATAGTAGCGAATCTTATCAAAATTCAATTATTAATGCAGTCGATATGCCGGCAATGACATATCTCGTAACTGTAACTGATGAAAATGGCTGTTCTGCAACTAGCAGTTTTACTGTTAACTACTCCCCTGTCCCACCAGTTCCTAATCCAACTAGTAATGTTGAGCATGTTTGTTCAGGTGGTTCAGTTATATTGTCAACCGATCAACTTGTAGGTGATTATGAATACCAATGGCATTGTGATGGTATGTATAATGCTGGTGGGTTTTCTGAAAATAATTATACAGTAACTGCAACAGAAGTATTTAATAACAACTTATGTGAAGAAAATGTTTTGAATTGGATACCTATTGATGGGCATGCATTTTTTACTTGTCAAGTAAAAAATGAATTTGGGTGTATAAGTGAAGAATCAATTATGATTAACATTGATCCAGAGATCACTGAATGCGACTATTTTTATCAACTCACGAATTCTCCAGTTTGCGTAGGAGATAATATTGATTTGGATGTCTTTGCAGACTATTGGTCTTTAGCTGAGAGTTTTAATTATATGTGGTATGGTCCTAACTCAAACTTTGTTGGTAGTTCTAGGCATGAAATCGTACCAAATGCTTCTTTAAGCGATGCTGGTTATTACAATGTGCTAATTACCACACCAAATGGTTGTAATGGCGTTTTGAGTACAGTTGTTGATGTTATTGATCCGGGCGGATTTGTGATAGAACAAAGCGGATCCAATTGCGAATTTGACAACCTAAGTTTAATAGTATCCCCTTATTATGACGGCTTGTCATATTCTTGGTACGGACCCGATGGTTACATGGGAGACGGCTATGCGCTTCATTTAAGTGATATTACAGCAGATATGTCTGGAGACTACTATTGCAATGTCTCAAATACAAATGGATGCAGTTTTACTTTATTTACTTCTGTAAATATAGATTCAAATCCATTACTATTTATTGATGAAATTACACACTGTACTGAAGATGTATTAGGTTCTGCAAGAATAAATATTTACTCAGAAAACAATTCTTCTTACGAATTGTTCATTACATTAAACGAAGTTATTATCTATCAAAGTGAAGACTTAAATGAACAATTTATTCTAGAATACTTACAGTCTGGTGTCTATGAAATAGCAGTTGTTTCTGAGAACGAATGCGTTAACTACTATTCTTTTTTAATAATGGGATATGGATGTGATGAATTAACTGCAATAGGAACGCTTATCCCCAGGACATGTGCATACATTAATAATTCCATAGTAAGAGTTGATATTTGTGGTGGAGCACCACCATATAACGTAAGTATTTATCATGCCGGAGCATTTACTGGTTATATTGAATATGAAAATAGTGGATCTTACGAAATTGAGTTAACCGATTTTAATATTTATACTGGAGCTATTCAATTATTTGT
Organism: Bacteroidales bacterium; assembly: GCA_028696755.1. Next base: position 2,852 of record JAQVGK010000298.1, read on the forward strand.
TCTTGATGCTGCAGATAATTCTATTTATTATTATATATATGGGGGAACTACTTCCTTAGCCTGGAGTCCAAATGATGTAATTTCTTCGGAAGATATACAATCAACTTATTCCAATCGAATACTCTCTATTGGTGATGCAACAGACCAAACTCTAAACATCCCCCACAATGTCACCTTTACTAATTGTACAATTTACACTGCCACACACCCATACACAGATGTATCCGAAACACAATGGACACTTGCTGCTCCATTTGACTTGATTCTTAAAAATTGTACAATACAATCAGGTTGCCCAGATCAGATGTGGCAGGGGATTGTTGCTTCGGGTGCATGCGGTCCACAAAATGCTGGCACACAAGCAATGGTTGTTGTAGATGGCTCAACAATTTCGGATGCAATGGTTGCTGTTGAGCTAGTGCACGGAGCAATAGTAAAAGCATCAAACTCGAAGTTTTACAACAATCAATATGGAATTTTTATGCAGCCGCACTGCAATAATCAATCTCTTTCTTACATAAACTATAATGTGTTTGAAACTAACCGCATGCTTAACAATGAAAGTATCTTCCCAAAAGCCCATGTTAAATTAGAGTATTCAAAAAATCTAAGATTAAAAGGGAATACTTTCTCAAACACTATTGTTGGAAGTCCACTTTTACCTCCAGATGTAAATTATACTGCCGATAAACGAGGCAAAGGAATCGAAGCTGTTTTCAGTAGTTTTATTGTTACACCAGTTATGCAATCAACTTTGCCACTTACACCGTTTAATAGAAACTACTTCCATGGATTGTATTATGCAATTGATGCTCAAGGACAGAGTACTTATGCTCCACAGATTAATCATTGCGAATTCACAAACAACTACCGCGCTATTCATCTTAAAGCGACAAATGGAGCTAGGGTTTTATATAATAAGATTTATACTACTGAAGATAATTTAACCGTTGATGCTGTTCCACATGTAAATAATGGTACACCACAAGAAAATGTAACTTATGCTACATATTTAAATGGGGCTAAAAATACTTGGTTCGAAGAAAACAAAATCTTTAACGGCATGGCTGGTGCTTATATTTATAACTCCGATGATAATGGAGGTACCCGTTACTACCGCAACGACTTCGGTGGCGAAATCGTAAGCAATAATGTTATTAATAATAAAGGTATGAACGCCGCTTCGATCGTGGTTGGGAAAAACTCTAACTGGAATGCCATCAATCCACCGGTATATATTACTGGTCTCGAAGTTCGCTGTAACGACTACACCGGCAACGACTATGCAATCAGTGTTCTCAACGGCAACATGCGAAAAGACCAAGGCGTCTATCAAGGACAAACAGACCAATTGGCAGGAAACCAATTCCATACAACAATGGTAAATGGCAAAGAGTTTAAATTGCAAATTACTCATGGAACAATTCCTTCATTAAACTTTAGCCAATACGATCTGGGAATTTATAACTATTATCAACACGATGATAACAATGACAATCAGATTTTCCACCGAGAACTTAATCCTGCAAGAATAATTGGGGTTAATAATAATACTGTACTTAACAGGACTTTCATTGAATCTGATGCATGTCCGCCACATTTTAGTTTAAATATTTTTGACCATAGAACTGCAATGAGTGACATATCAGTTCGAAAGAATTCTCTTGCTGGCCTTCAAACCCAATATGACGATGTAGTTGATAACGGTAATACCGAATATATGTTGTCGCTAGCTGAGAATCTGAGTCCTCACAACTTTAAACTATATGTTCCACAACTTAGCAACGACGGCTATATAAGCGACACAGTGTTCTCGACTTTATTAAAGAACACAACAGCTCAAAAACCAGTTATTGCTTCTGTTCTTATAGCAAATTCGCCTTTACCAACCGAAATAATGGCGAAAGTTGAAAATTCAACCTACCTAAGCAATGGACATAAAAATCAGATAAGAGCTTATCAGGAAGGTATTAACAACAGAGTATTGCTCGAAAAAGAGATTTCAGCGGTTCAACAGGAGATATTTAATATTGAAGGTGAATTGGTTAATAACGTGATTAACAATGATAGTATTTCTGAAGCTGTAGCTGAAGTTGCAAATTATTTCTATTCAAAACCATCGCTTGTAAAATCTGATTATGTCCAGTTATTTACACTTCAAAACTCTATCGGCAATTTTGCTGAAGCTTCATCTACACTTAACAATCTAAGGTCTTATGCATCT
>JAQVGK010000299.1 GCA_028696755.1 Bacteroidales bacterium
CATTTGAATAATCCAATTGCAAATATAACATAACAAATGAAATTAATTACAGAGTGAAATGTCCAAAGATACATTTGAGACATTACAGTTAAATCGAGAAAATAATTACTGAAGATAACAATAAAAATACTGCAAGAAAAGTATAGCAAGATCCCAGTAACTAAGTAAAAATGCGGATAAGCCAAAAGATTCTCAATTTTTTGCTCACGCATAATTTTAAAATAGAAAAGCAAAGATAAAGTGATAAAAAGGAAATTCTCAAAGATTTCGGTGTAGTTATTGAATTGTTCGTTTGAACTTAAAAAGACGCTTATTGCAAAAGCAAGAACCAAGATAATTGTCAACCAATAAAATATTTTCTTATTCTTTAAATTAAAAATCTGAATAAAATACATACAGAGTAAAAGGATTTCGCCAACTGTAAAACTGTTTGAAACTACAAATGTTTTAATCCCATTTCGAGCAAGAAAAAAAGACAGAAACCCTGCGATAACATCAAGAATGATATAGGCTGAGAATAGTTTTGTTGAACTTTGCGACCACAGTGGTTTCCGTCTCGTAATGATTGAAATCACCGCTAAAAATACTCCCAAGTTCAACAGATACGAGTGTTGTAAAAAAACGTCCATGTATTGTGGCATTGCTACAAATAATATTTTTACTGCTGAACACAAAAGTAATTCTTTACCGGGATATAATTAAATATTTAATAAACTTTATTTTCCGCAATATGGGGGGCACTGTACCGCATTATCACCAAACACAGGACTTTGCATTGGTGTTCCATTTGCTGCACAAGCTTGGGTAATAATTTTTAACTCTTTACGAATTCCAAAATCAAGTAATGCATAATCTTTTGCTTGAGTGACAAAAATATCGTTAAAATTACTGCGCGAAATAAGGAATGCTTTTACATAAAACTCATCATCCTCATTTTCTGCCCATTTTGCGATAAAAGTTTGAGCATCTTTAAGGCTAATCGAAGAATTTGAATATAATTCAAAAATGCTTCCCTCGCTTGTTACGTCAGTCCAAACATAACCCATAAGATCAACATTCGGATTAGTAGTTGGGTAGCTAGACACCGCAATTGCTTTAGGTTCATTTTTAGAATCTAACCCAAAATAAACCCTAATGTGGTGATCGGGATTTGAGGTTAAACGCAGATAAATTGCCTTAGGCATAATAATAGGATTCCTTTGAAAGACTTCAAAGATGTTTCCATTTTCTCCAGCAAAATAAGATTGCCATAACGCATAGGTTGCTGCGCTGATTTCATTTGCAATTGTACTCATAGCTCACAGGTTTTTGTTGGTTATAAATGAGCAATTTAGTAAAAAAAAATACTATTTTTTGTGTAAGTATTCAATTAAATACCCTATACACTTCACTGCTATCGACTTAATCAACTTTTATATTCCTTTTTTGCAATTACTTGATTTACATACCGAAAACAGCTATGAATTTTCAACAATAATTATTAATTTCGGTAAATCCCAATAGCTATTTTCGGTAAGATTTTACTCAAATCAATAGCTATTTTCGGTAATTTTCTTAAATTATTAAATAAAAAATTCGGCGGAAGCAAGTGTAATCTTCCCCAAAAGTGCAAAATCAAGAAATTAGAGAATCGAAAACCGTTGGTTGTGCAACGCTTATTTTAGTAATTTGTCATTAATAACATAACAGCTGCATGTAAAGATGAGTATTCGTGAACATCGTTTTTTTCACCATCAATAATAGGGTAAATTTCTGTACTAGCAGGATCGGAATAATAAAAAATGTAAATCTTCTTAATGGCTTCTGACAGCTCCATAAGTTTATATGATTTCAGTCCCATAGATAATATATAAAGGTATCCAGGATCTTCGCTACGTTCTATTAACATCTTATCGAATACCCCAGTATTTATTTGCATCGAAATCTCGTTTGCGTAGATATCTGCAATAGCTTTGTTTGCAAGACCAGCCCAAAAGCAGTACCCAATGCTGTTGTGGGCAATCTTCGTCTCATTGGTTTTTAAATCATAATCGCAGTATCTGTTAAATTGCTCATCAAAGAACTTTGGATTAAAGTTATAATACATAGTATCAAGTCTGGTCTTGTAATATTCCATTCGCGGAGTATCACTAAGCATTTCTGCCATTTTTGTCATACAATGCATTTCGGTAAAAATCATGGCATTAAGCGCAACAGATTCTACGCCATAATTATTCTCTATCCAACCATTTTTATCAGCATCTCGATACTCTACCCAGTAGCTATGATATTTTTCTAATAATGGAAATATCTTTTTCAGAAATTCGGCATCGGGAGAAACAAGATAAATATTCCAGGCAGTCCATGCTGCCATAGGCTTTTCGTTTAGCTCAACACCTGCGCTTTTTGCTGGATTTAAACTTAAATATTTATTCAATGATCCATCTACATTTAACGACAGCATTGTCATAACTAATTGATTAAAAGATAATCGAGCATCGAAACGTAGCATTGCAGAAGCTGTAAACCAAGTATCTTCGGTATTTGTAACAGGCTTTTCCTGGTTTAAATATGGAAAAAACGCAAAATGAGCTCTTCCAGGCAAAGCACTTCGTAAATCGTGATACATAGTTTGCAATGACCTAATCGAAATTTCACGCGATGCAGTATCTTGAACTGTCATAGCTCTAAAAAGAAAATTCCACAGGTTTACATTATTCAATTTATATCCATCGGGCAGATTAAGCACATCATTACTAATTAATACATCTTGCTGACTATCGCCTTTAAAGTATTGTGAGATTACAGCGGTTATTTTTAAAGTATCGCCAGGCTTTACGGTTTGCATTTGTTTAAATTTAAACTCATAATCGAGTGTTGTATACGACAGTTCCATCGCGGCATCAAGGCGAAACCGCACTACCCAAAACACATCATCCTTGCCATCAACTTTAAACATCCATCCATCTGGAAATTTCTCACCCTCTCCCAGCCCTTCGAACATACTTCCACTTAGAGCCATCGAAATATTTTGCTCTTTATCCGATGTATTAATTGCCAATGCCTGATAAAGAGATGATCGAACAGTTACAGTTTCAAGATTTAATTCTAATCTGATATCTTCAAAATCAAACCTTTGCATAAGGAGCCCTGGAAATTGAGCAATTTCGGTTTTCTTTGCTTTTGTTAAATCAACTTCGCCTTTACCGGCAACGCTCATATTTAGTTTTAGCAAACTAGGCGACATCCATTTTTCTTTTACCAGACAGTATGGACCACCAAATCGTCCGTAATTTACATAATCATAGTTTTTCGGAATTGAATAACCATGCCAAATGCCTTTATTGGTGTAATAATCACCTTTATCTTCGGGTGATTTTGGCATAAATCGGCATTTTATCTGATCGGGAAAATTATAGCGTTCCTCTTGAGCAGTAAGCAAGATGCTAAAAAAGATAAAAATCGTGGCAATAAAAAAATATTTCATTTCTTAAAGTTCTAAATTTCGGATAAAGATATGTATTTTTGTTTTAAGATAAAAATTGTGCCAAAGATGGTTTTGTGTATTCACTGCCATTTATTAACAAAAAAACTATGAAAAAAATACTCGAGATATGTTGCGACACAATGCAGTCGGTGATGAATTCCAAAAAGGCAGGCGCACAGCGAATCGAACTTTGTACTGCTTTGTCCACAGGTGGAGTTACTCCAACAATGTCGTTTGTAAAAGAAGCCGTGAAAGAGTCGGCAATTCCAATTAATGTTTTGCTGCGACCACGAGCAGGAAGTTTTGTTTACACAGAGAGTGAATTTAATATCATGTGCAAGGATATTGAAGAACTTAAAAAAGCTGGTGCTGCGGGAATTGTATCAGGAGCTTTGCTTGCAGATGGCAGAATTGATAAAGAAAAAACTTTGAAGATGATTGAACTGTCGCAACCATTAGGATTTACCTTTCATCGTGGCATCGATTTTTGTACCGATATTGACGATGCAATGGAATTTCTTTGTAAGAATGGTGCAGAAAGGGTTCTTACTTCGGGTGGCGCTGCTAAAATAAATGGCGGTATCGATAAAATTATAGAAATGCATATTAAATATGGTGACAAAATTTGTATTATGCCTGGTGGGGGATTAAACTTAGAGAATGCATCCATATTAAATAATGCTGGCATTAGCGAATTTCACTTTTCGGCTTCCGAATTTGTTGTTGAAGAAATAAAATACAGCAGACGTCCAGATGGACTCGGCCATGTTTTCGTTAACGACACATTCGGCTACAATTATTCGTCGGTGAAATTGATAAATGAAATATTAGCCTTAATCGGCAAGAATAATTAAAGATTGTGAAATTTTAATAATAATCTACCAGAACCTAAAAAATCAATAACATGAGTAAAGAAAAAGATGAGATTAAAAAATTTCTTGATAACCTTCCCGACGACATGGAAATTATGGAAGCTGTTGCGGATATCGAAACACAAATAGACTACATTCATTTTGCACATTCTTTCGACCATGGAAAGCCCGACATTGCAGAGATTAATCGTTTAGGTGAAATGTTGATGCTTCCACAAATTGATATGATGGAGAAGAAACGAAATCTGGCAATTCTGGCGCATCAGGATAAAGTGGAAGCGTTGCGACATATCGAACGATTCTTTAACATTGCTCCCGAAGAAATCAAAGGATATACAGCACTAGCATTGCAAGAATGTAAGATGTTTGTTGTGGGTTCTTTAACTGGTCAATCGGGTGGATTTATAGCTGGAGGACTAGGAGGAAAGAAAGGAAAAATGCGCTTTTACATAATGGTTCTACCAAAAAAGGGAGATTTGTTTACCGACGCACAACTCGATCTAATAAAAAAGGAATTTGAATTTTCGGCAAAAGAATCGGGCAGTGAAATCGAAAAGTTTGATTTTTGCCAACGCTATGCTGCCATCACAGTGTTTATAAGCAAAATATTTGAACCTTACGACTTTGTTGATGAAGTTTTGGATAGATGCGACGAGATCGACGACTTTATTCATCAGTATTACTTTATGACAAACTCGAAAAT
>JAQVGK010000300.1 GCA_028696755.1 Bacteroidales bacterium
CAAGTTCATTGAATAATATCCAGTCGGGCAACTACACAATTACTGTAACAGACTTTAATGGTTGTTCAACAAGCCAAACAATAAGCTTAAGCGACATCGATGGACCTGCAATAACAAATATCGCAGTAACAAACGTAGATTGCTTCGGCAATAACACTGGTACAGCAGAAGTAATTTTCACTAGTCCAACAGTTAACAATACAATAGCTTGGAGCAACGGTCAGTTTACAGCATTGGCGATAAATCTAGTAGAAGGTGCATATGTTGTAACAGTAACCGACGACAATGGATGTTCTGCTGTAGGCAATGTTGTTATAACCGAACCTCAACCACTAATTGCAACCATTTCGGCATACTCTGACATAACATGTTTCGGTTTATGCAACGGTAGTGCTACAGCATTAGGAACCGGAGGAACTCTACCATACACTTACTCATGGTCGGGTGGTGCTTCTGCACAAACTGCCAATGGATTATGTGCTGGACCTCAGACTTTAACAATAATCGACGACAACGGTTGTATGGCAACTGCAAATGTCAACATTATTGAACCTCAGGCATTAACAGTTTCGGGACTTGCAACAGACACAAGATGTTATGCTGGTGATGATGGTATGATTACAGTTTCTGCAGGGGGTGGTACTGGAGACTATTTCTACTCTTGGCCAGCAATTCCTGCAACAAGTAATGTTGTAACGGGGCTAACTGCTGCAACATACACAGTAATTGTTTATGACGCATCTGACATAGGATGTTTTATTTCAGACTCGTGGACAGTTAATGAGCCTCCGATTATTGATGCAATATTTGTAACAGAAAATTCAACTTGTGGATTCGACAATGGTGTAGCATATATTGATAACATCTCGGGTGGAACAGGAAGTTTCAACTACTTGTGGAATCCTGGAAATATGACCGGAAGCTATGTTGACGACCTTGCTCCTGGCGACTACTCAGTCACTATAACTGATGGAAACGGATGTACAAGAGACTATGATATTACCGTTAATGCTACCAATGACTTACAACTCGACAATGTTTTGTTTAATGGTGCAACTTGCTACGGTTACAATGACGGATTTGCCCAAATATTTGTTTCGGGAGGTTCTGTTCCTTACACATACAATTGGACTCCAAATGTTTCTGATCAGTCTTCATCAAATTCTCTCTACGCAGGAATTTATAATGTTCAGGTTTCAGACGCTGATGGTTGTGTTGTTTATACTCAATTCCCAATTAGCACTCCAGAAGAAATCGAAATTTTCTCTGGCGAATCTGTAACAATTTGTATTGGGCAACAAGCAATAGTAACCGCTGCAGCAAGTGGTGGAAATGGTAATTATTCGTTCGTTTGGGATGGCTTGGGTACTGGTTCCTCGTTTGTGGTTTCTCCAACCGCAACGACTGATTACACTGTTACAGCTTATGACTGGAGAGGTTGTTATTCTGCTCCAGGAAGCCAAATGATTGAAGTTTTACCTCCACTTAACCTAAATGTAATTACACCAGAAGCAATTTGCGTTGGACAGGTTTCTGTTCTTACTGCAAATGCAACAGGTGGTGATGGCAATTATGTTTATAACTGGGGCAATGGTCAAGTTACAACCACAAATACTCTTGCAATATCTCCAATGGTAAATACCGACTTCACAGTTATCGTCACCGATGGATGTACAACACCAGGTGATACAGTAACTGTTACAGCAGCTGTTTCGAAAATGCCAGAACTTCACATTACAAGAACGCCTTACACCGGTTGTTCGCCTCTTACCGTAGAATTTGACAATAACACCGATAATATGACTTACACATATTATTGGGAATTTGATGATTTTGATTCTGGAATTAATAATTTCTCAGATCTAAAACGTCCTTCGCATATTTTTGAGGCAATGGGATTTTATGAAGTTATGGCAGTAGTTTCTACTCCAATGGGATGTAAAGACTCTGCATATGTTCAGGTTAATGTGCATCAGGGTCCAATTGCAGATTTTAATGCATTCCCATGGTCAACTGGATTATTTGAACCAGAAATTGACTTTGTTGACGCATCTGTTGGAGCTTTAGCTTGGGAATGGAGCTTTGGTGATGGAGGAACATCGGGAATGCAAAATCCAACCCACGTGTATATGGAACAGGGTGAATTCCCAGTAACATTAACAGTTGCAAGTGCTCAGGGTTGTGTTGACACAATTACAAAGAACATCAACATTATCGATGATCACAGAATATATTTCCCAACTGCTATTAACTTGCGCAGTCCAGGTAATGATGAATTCTATCCAATAGGTGTTGGTGTTGATGAAGATAATTACCGCATGACAATTTACAATAGATGGGGCGAGATGATCTTTACTACTACTGATTGGTACTCACATTGGCAAGGAAGATACGATATGAACAAGGGTGATTATGTGCCACAAGGTGTTTACACTTATGTTGTAACTTTACGGGATAAATATGGTAAAGACTACACTTACGCAGGAACTGTCACAGTATTCAAATAAGCATTATTTTTTAAAGGAAAGCTGCTCTTCTCGGGGCAGCTTTTTTTTGCTATTTTACCGAAGAAGCTATATTTAAAACTTCAGTCTCATCAAAATCTCGCAATGCATTAATAAGCATTATAGAAGAATACGATTTTAAATCAGAAAGTAAAATTTGTCTCACCTCTATCCTACCCTCATCAATTAAACGCTGACGACAGGTTCCATTTAGCAATGGAGAATCAGGAGTAACCCATGAACTACCATCAAAAAGTAAAATATTTGCAATACTAGTATCGGTGAGTTGTCCATTCTTCACAATTAAAACATCATCACAATCCTCTCGTTTGTCAAATAATGCGTTGATATTTCTTCGATCACAGAATTTATGAGAGTAACTAACTGAATCATCTAAAACAATTTTTAGAGATGTAACTCTTCGGCTGACTAGTTCGGAGAAATCAAAATTATACCCACTATTATCGTATGATAATTTACAACGTGAGTGATAGGAATTTTCAAACGGCATTTTGCTTAAGTTGATAGTAGCTTCTTTGACCACATTATGATCGAGGCCATAATCTAAACTGGTTCGCATCATTCTCTGCAGATGATAATCCAGATTTAAGACTTCGCCATTTTCTATTTTAATAGTTTCAAAAAAGCGGTACATAAATTTTATGAATCATCTCGTTATATTCTTCTTTGGGATCACTGTTTACTGTTATACCTCCTCCACTTTTATAATAAACTTTGTCCTCTTCAAACTCTAAAAACCTAATGGCAACGGCAATATCTGTAACAGAGCCGTCGAAATAGCCAAAAATGCCTGTATAAAAACCTCGATTATAATTCTCGGCACGCCTAATAGTCTCTACTGTCTTCTCCTTTGGTGCTCCTGTTACCGAGCCAGCAGGCAAGAGCCTTACTAACAATTCGCCTAAATCTTCGTTATATTCTTGCTTTATACTACCAGAAATCAAAGAGCTTGCCTGCAACAATTCCGAATTTTGAGTTTTTATCCTATCAATGTATCGAAACTTTTCAACAGCAACATCATTTGCAACCATATTTAGATCGTTTCGTAATAAGTCAACAATGGTATTATGCTCAAATAACTCCTTTGGATCAGAAAGCAACTTTACTTCAGCATTATCAATCTGAGCGTTTATCGTTCCTTTCATGGGACGAGTCTCGATTTTACCATCTTCAATCTTAACGAATCGTTCGGGCGAAAAAATCATAAAACGATCATTTACCCACAACTTAAATTTAGCCCGCGAAATATCAAAAAGTTCTTGCTGTGTGTATTCGGTTTCAACTCTTGTCTTTGACGTATAATTTATCAAATATGTATCTCCACGCTGTAAAGCTTCACGGCAAATATCATATCCAATTTTGTATTCGGTGAAGTCGAAAGGAAAAGTATCAAACTTTTTTTGCGAAACTATATTAGAATATTTAAAATTTGTAACACCATTAAAATCGTAATAAATCCCTCTGGATTCGGCTTCTTTAGGCGAAACAATAATCAATTCATCAATGTTAAAATTAATTGCAAACAAAAATTCTTCGCCACTCTGTACCTTGTTTGAAAGTATTTTACTTATTTCGCTTTTATTTTGCATCCTGATGATAAAAATTGTTTTAATAGACTTTCACGACAGCTTTACTTATAATCTTGCTGCAATGTTTGGCAAATATAAGGATGTAAAATTAACTATCAGCTATCCATCCGAGCTAAATAACAAAATAATTTCGGGATTCGACAAAATAATATTCTCTCCTGGCCCTGGACTTCCTTCCGAATATCCAATTTTTCGACATATTATCGAAGAATTTAAAACAACCAAGCATTTTCTAGGTGTTTGTTTAGGTCATCAGGCAATATGCGAGCATTTTGGAGCCAAACTAAAAAACTATTCACTTCCCGATCATGGCGTAAACAGGAAACTAATTACAAAAAATCAAAATAGTGTATTATTTAAAGGCGTTTCCGATTTAAGCGAAATAGGTGTTTATCACTCTTGGTTCATTGATAAAGAAGGATTTCCATTAGAAATGGAGATCACAGCTGAAAATGAAAGCGGGACAATAATGGCGGCAGAGCACAAATTATATAATATCCAATCGGTGCAATTTCATCCCGAATCTTTTATTACTCAATTTGGCAATAAGATAATTGAAAACTGGTTAAGAAACTAAACAAAAATAACTTCGGGTTCAAGTACGACACCAAATTTTTCGTCAACTTTTTCTCTAATTATATAAGCAAGATTCTTTATGTCTTGCCCCGATGCAGAACCATTCTTATTTACTAGGACCAGTGCTTGATTTTCGTGAACAGCAGCTCCATTATGTTCAAACCACTTTAATCCGCATTTATCGATAAGCCAGCCAGCAGCAAGTTTATACTCATTCTCACCCACTTTGTAATATCTTAAATCTGGGAATTTTTTCAAGAGTTTATCGGACTCATCCAAATATACAATAGGGTTCTTAAAAAAACTACCAGCATTTCCGATGATTTTGGGGTCGGGCAATT
>JAQVGK010000301.1 GCA_028696755.1 Bacteroidales bacterium
CTACCCCATAAATATTCATCAATCTGAGGATTAGCATCAGAGACTTTTATCGATTTTGTCCATTCCGAGTTATCTTCAACAATATATCTATCGGGATATGTGTTAAAATCAGAAACTGAGTACGAGTAAACCTCTGCCTTTGCCGACTTTACAATATTCAGCACCTCATTATCTACATTAAATATGGGCACAATTCCACCGCTACTTAATGACAACTTATAAACAGAACTTTTCTTAGACGATTTGTTAAATCCATAAATTATGATAGTCATATTATCATCAATATAATCCGCTTTCGAATCAGTTTTAACATAACGGAGAACTATATTGTTTTTCCTGCCGAATGAATTTGTAATATTTATAACTTCACCTTCCTTAGCACAGTTTACAAGCCATAAATCGAATTTATCGTATATAACAAAAGCCCTGTCGTTTTGCAACCAGCCTGCAAATCCATAACTACTAGGAATATCAGGAACATCAGATTTTTCATTATAGAAATTAACATCTAACCTGTCGCTCACAGGATAAGATATTGCCCGTCGCACATCGTACAAATACCAAAGCGAATCGTTTTTATTATAAATAGCTGCAAATTTTGCTTCGGGCGACAGATATACAGAGCCAGTAAAATTCTCAGCAATTTTCGTTCTGCTACCATCCAACATTGATACTAGGAAATAATCACGTGGCACTGAAGTTTCCCACTGAATGAGATGTTGATATTTATAGTTTGAATATGCTAACACCAATAAATTATCGGCTTTCCTGTTCAATGCAACTTCGTCTAGACTACTGTCCGCAATTTGCACCGCTTTATCCTTATCGATATGATAAACAGCCAAATATCCTTTCTTTTTTTGTTTCTCAATCTCGTTAAGCTGAGACGATTGCAATTTTGAATCGTTCCAACTCCAGATATCAAGTTTAACAACCTCATCATCTGGCAACGAATCTGTATTTCGTTCTTTAAAAACTGGCGAAGTTCCAAAATACATCAATTTGCCATTGTCCGAAAAACGCAGTTTTTCATTCTCTTGAATTTTCCAACCTGCTGGCTTATTTGCAATTTGATCAGCATTTAATGAAACAGAAGAGTATTTATTAGTTTCAAGACAAATTATTTCGAACAATTTATTTTTCGCAGTGTCGGAAGAATAATAAAATGCAAAATTTCCGCCTGTTTTATCGGCACTCAAACCTTGAGCATAACCATTCTTATGAATTACTGTTTTGGGGTAGAAATCCATCGCATTTGCAATGTAAATTGCAACAGTATCAATCGAATCTTTAAATTCTGATTTAAATAATAAAAATGCTCCATTTTCCGACATAGCAAAATCGGTTACATTCTCAAATTCTGCTTTTTTATTAGTTTTTAGATTCCAATACAAAAGTTTACCACCTTCCTTTTTAATTTCAGTTTTAATCGAGTCAACATTTGTGGTATCCTGTGAAAGAGTATCTGACCTCTCTGATTCTTTTTTCTTCTCTTCCTTCTCAAAAAGAATTGCAATAATATCAGAGTCTTCGCTGGCAAGCTTAAACGATTTTACTCTTTCTGCAGTAAAAACCGAATCATTTACTAATGAATAAATTAAAATGCTGTCTTTTGGAAAGCTATCCTCCTTTTTCTTTTTAATTTTAAGATTTCTGATTGTATCAGCTTGTGGTGCGACCTTAAAAACAATAAAATTGCTCGAAACAGAAAATTGGTAGTCTTTTGCTCTTGCAAATGATTTAATCTTTGTTCCAGTCGAATTATTTACGATAACAATCTCGCCATCTCCTTTCTGTGGGTTTAACAGATATGCAGAAAATCTACCATCATCACTTAGACGAAAATCCTTTATATCCTTCCACGAATCGTAAACTTCGTGAGTTAGAGGCTTTTTCTGCGCAAAACTTACAATCGTAAAAAAAATCAAAAACAAACTTAAAGCAATCTGTTTCATTTTAATAAATTTTAGATTACAAAATAAGTAAAATTCTAGTAAGGAGAAAAATAGAACAAATTTAGTTTATTTGGGAATATCGGGGACTTAATTGAGAAGCTCCAACGGCTTTAGCCCTCATGAGCTTGCGAATAAATAACAAGGGTTACTGCAAAGTTTTCATTCAATTGAGAAGCTCCAACGGCTTTAGCCCTCATGAGCTTGCGAATAAATAACAAATTACAAATCATATGGGTTACTGTAAAGTTGTCATTTAATTGAGAAGCTCCAAATTACAAATTACAAAGTTTACTTCAAAGTTGTCATTTAATTGAGAAGCTCCAAATCACAAATTACAAATTACAAGGGTTACTGCAAAGTTTTCATTTGTCATTTGTCATTTGTCATTTGTGATTTGTGATTCAATGTCGTTTAGTTAAGCAAAAAAAGCGAGAACTCTCATTTGTAGAAAAAATAACGAGCTTAAAACAGTCATATTAAGCGATAATTGTTCTACGAAGCTCCGCGGGAGGGCCGGGCAAAACGGCGGGCCGCTCAAGCGGTGAGAGCGAAACAAATTAGAATTGTGTCGAGCCGACATGTTGTTCTCTAAAACAAATATTTGAGTACTGGCCAAAGGTGACTGGCATTTGTTTTAGGCCAAGGTCGACGTACAATTCTTTTGTTTCGGCTCGAGGTGCGTTGGGTAGCTTCGTTTTGCCTTGATTTTTTTGTAACTTTTTTCATCAAGGAAAAAAGTTTTGCTACAATAATTATGGAAAATAGATTTAATAATTATTAAATTTCTTAACTAAACGACATTGATTTCTGATTTGTCATTTGTCATTTGTGATTTGTGATTCAATGACGTTTAGTTAAGGCTTTCAACAATGAATCTATTATTCACAAATAATCCATTATTAAACTGTTAATGTCCGCTGGACAAAGGAGTGATTCTAGCTGTTGATTGATTTTTAATGACGTTGAAGCCCTAAAGGGCTAAGAAGCGGATTTTAATTCCGATTTACAATATACAATGACGTGCAGCAATCGTATTCGCGTTTTTGTCCAGAGGAGATAAACGTCAGTAAAAAGCTTAATCAAGCAGCACTTTTTGTCCAGTGGACATATACCAGAAATTTCTTAACTAAACGACATTGATTTGTGATTTGTGATTTTCATTTTATATTTGCATCACAAAAAACTGTGATTTGACTACTAACGAAAAACATCTATTCGACCAGATAAAAGCCGGAAACAAAGTAGCTTTCGACACTGTTTTTCGTATGTATTATCGCGATTTGTGCAGGTTTGCAATGTTTATGAATTGTAGTAGCGAAGATGCCGAAGAGCTTGTTCAGGACATGTTTTTTAAATTGTGGCAAAATCGAAATCAAATAAATGTAATATCATCATCAAAATCCTATTTATTTACTTCGGTTAAAAATTCGATGCTTAATAAACATAAACACGAGAAAGTTAAACAGATGTATGCTGCGGATTACAGATATACGAACAAAGAAGAATCTGATGATTTTGAAATGGATGAAAATCGTGAAAAAATTAAGAACATCGAATTAGCAATTGCAGAATTACCCGAAAAACGTCGCGAGATTTTTGTAAAATCTAAAGTTGAAGGCAAAAAATACAAGGAGATAGCCGACGAATTACAAATTTCGGTTAAGACTGTTGAAAATCAGATGGGCGAAGCACTTAAGTTTTTGAGAAATAAGCTAAGTGCAAAAGAGTTTTTAATTTTACTTCTTCTATTAGACTCAACAAGTTTTTTTGATTTTGGAATAGGGGTTTTTACTAACTTAATTGTCAGCATATAGAAATGCATTGGGAAAATAACATACCAGATTTTGATTTGCTGGCTGCTTATCTTGCCAACGAAGCCACTCCCGAACAACGAGAGCAGGTTGAAGCTTGGATAAATTCGGGCAATGAAGCAGAATTTGAAGAAATAAAGCAAACATGGCAATTAAGTGGAGTTGCTTTTCAAGATTTTGATTGCGAAGCAGCGCTCGAAAAAGTTAATGTAAAAATTAATAAGTCGAGTAAAAAACGTAAGTTATGGATTACTTACATTGCAGCAGCTGTAATAATTGCTTTAATTTCGATTCCGATGATAATTCTTAATCTTAAAACTGGTATCGATAGCAAAATGCTAATCTTTGCAAGCACCGACAGCATTTCTCAAATCAGCATGTCAGATGGATCAAAGCTAACACTTAACGAAAATAGCTCGATAGAATATCCAAAAGATTTTGAAAAAAACCGAACCATTAAACTTAAAGGAGAAGCATATTTTGAAGTCGCTCATGTCAGTAACGAAAACCAATTTAAAGTCTTAGCGGGAGAAGTTGAGGTTATTGTTGTTGGAACAAAATTCAACATAAAAGCATACGAAGATGCTGATCTTATTGAGGTAAGTGTTACCGAAGGCATTGTAAAAGTAAAGATTAGCGAATCGAATAAAGCCACAGAATTACACGCAAACGAAAGAGCTGTATTTAATAAAATGACAGGCGATATTGTAAAGGATATTGTTTTGGCCGAAAACGAAATTTATTGGAAAACGAACACCATAATTTTCGACAATGCGGGTCCTGCAGAAATTGCTGCAATTCTATCAAAGATTTATGATGTTGATGTAGAGATTAACCTTAGCAATCCCGATAATTACAGAATTACCACAGAGTTCACTGGCAACAGTTTAGATGAAGTTATAAAAATTCTAGAACTCACACTTGACCTAAAAATCCGTAAAGAATCGCAAAGACTGATTATTGAAGAAAATGAATAAAAAGGTTTTAACTACAGTTTTTTTTATAATTATTCCTTTGTGGTTTTTCTCACAAAATGTGAGTAAGGACATGAAAATTAGCATCTGCGAAGGATACATAAATCCGCAAAAAGCACTATCCATAATTGAAAAATCGTACAATATTACTTTCTCATACAACCCAAGTCAATTTAGTTTCGGTAAAGAGATTTATTTATGTCGCAAGGATGTCTCGATAAACATCGTTTTAAACGAGATCTTTGGCAAGGAGACCGAGTTGC
>JAQVGK010000302.1 GCA_028696755.1 Bacteroidales bacterium
TATCCTTTCTTTTTATATTGTAACAAAGTGTCGTTAATAGATTGGGCAGCCCTACGAATCAACTCCTCACGCCTGCTATCTCCCCTCTCAATGCTAATTGGGTAAGGCCTGTCTCCAATATTTATTGTTATTATTAACTTGTTGTCTTCCATTAAACCTTATTTGTTCAAAAGAGCAATGCAATTATCAATTTCCCGTATTATTCTGTTTAATTTTAGTCTGGCTTCACGTTCGTCGGGGGTATCTCCGTCGAGACTGCGGGCCATCTTCAAATTATCATATTTCCTTTCTATCTCCTGATATTTAGCTTTGTATATATTAAGTTCGTTATTCAAATTGTTAACCTCTTCTGATAATTTATTATTCTTTTCTTTCTCTGAAGAGTATAACAACATTAGCTTCTGAATGTTTTCATTCAGCTTGTTAATCAGTTTGTTATATTCTTCGTTCATAATTAAATTATCTAATACAAAAATATGTGTTTTTTTTTTCAAAAGCAGGATTTGATGTTAGTTTTGTAAAATAATTATTAAACAGCTAATGAAGATAAGACACTATAACACGCTGATACTGGGCTTATTGTTTACTTTCACCGCTTTTGGCCAGGGCGAAAACTTGAAAAACAATTATATTTTACCTTTAAAAATAGATCCTGTTTTATCTGGAAATTTTGGAGAACCTCGTCAACGCCATTTTCATACAGGAGTAGATTTTAGCACCTCACAAGACGGTAAAGATTTAGTTGCTGTTGCTGATGGATATGTTTCACGCATTTTGGTATCACCGTGGGGTTATGGTTTAGCATTATACATTAATCATCCCGAAGGTTACACCTCGGTTTATGCACATTGCAGTAGGTTTAATCCCGAAATTCAAAAATTCGTTAACGAGCTTCAATATAAAAACCAATCTTATAAAATTGATACTGTGATTCCAGCAGATTACTTCCCAGTAAAAAAAGGTCAACTAATTGCTTATAGCGGAAACACAGGTCAATCGGACGGACCACATCTTCATTTTGAAATAAGAGAAACAAAAACCGAAATGCCAATAAACATTTTAAACTCGGTTTATAATTACAAAGACACAAAATCGCCAGAAATCACTCAACTTATTCTTTATCCCTTGACAGAAAGTTCGTTTATTAATGGGAAGAATCAAAAATACAGCATAAAAGTTTCAAAATCGGGAAATGAATACGTGTGTAATGGTGAAATGCCAAAAGTAACTGGTTTGATTGGAATTGGACTCGCTTATGTTGACAGAATAGAAAATTCGCGTTTCAGATATGGTGCAAAAACAGTAAAATTAGAACTTGATGGCGAGTTGATTTACATGTCAACTATGGATAAACTATCTTTTGATCTGCAGCGAGCAAAAAATTCGATGTTTGATTATGAATATTTATTGAAAGATGATCTGCATGTGCACAAACTATTTGTTGAAAAAGGAAACAACCTTAAATTATTTGACAAAACAGTAAATAATGGGACGTTTGCTATTGAAATAGGCAAGAAGTCAACTCTTAAAGCGTTAATTACCGACTACAACGGAAACAGCTCAACACTAAGATTTAGTTTAAGTGCAGATAGCATTGAATATCCAACAGTAAAAAAAGAGGGATACTTTATTGATTGCGATTCATCTTTTCTTTTTGCAGATGGCGGATTTAGAATTGAAGCTCCAGCAAATATGCTATTTCACGATTATCATTGTAAAATAGATAAAATAGGAACCTATAAATTCTCTGATGTCTATGTTGTTGGTGAAGATTTTATCGCTGTAAATAAGGATTTCAAAGTCTCATTTTTCATTGACGACAAGCTTATGCCAATCAAGGATAAATTATATATATCGCGTGAGCATGATGGCGATTTTTCTTTTCTAAAACCACAGATAAACGGAAATTTTCTAACGGCAGAATCGTCATATTTTGGCAAATTCTATTTATGGATAGACACTGTTCCTCCTGTTATCACATCTCTGAATCTTAAAAAAAACGGGAAACTTTCGGGGCTAACGAGCATAAGTTTTAAAATCGAAGATAACAGCTCTGGAATAAAGGATTACGCAATATACATCAACGAAAAATGGGTTTTAACTCAATACAATCCACGCAAAAAGCAAATCTTTTATGTAATTGATGACAAATTTGAAAAAGCTTCTGAATATAAAGTTAAAGTTGTGGTAAGCGACAACATGAATAATGTTAAGGAATTGGTGATTGAGGAGTTGAAGTAGGAAGTGCCTAAAGTGCCTAGAGTGCCTAAAGTGCCTAGAGTGCCTAAAGTGCCTAGAGTGCCTAAAGTGCCTAGAGTGCCTAGAGTGCCTAGAGTGCCTAAAGTGCCTAGAGTTCGGAGTTATGGTATTAAAAATTTGCTTTGCAAATTTTTAATACTGGTCGCGTCAGCAACAACTTTAGGCACTTTAGGCACTCCGAACTTTAGGCATTTTTTTTTAACCCATCAAAATTTGCATCAGTCCCTCTTTTTTTCTTCGCGAAACGTCAACATGCGAGCCATCTTCAAGAATTAAGTATCCACCCTCGCCTGGAATGTATTTCGAGATAAATTTCAGATTAACTAAATGTGATTTGTGCACACGATAAAACTTTGATCCACTTAAAAGAATTTCGAAATCCTTAAGTGTTTTTGAAACGAGAATTTTCTCTTTACTGGTAAGATAAAACAGAGTGTAATTATTATCGCTTTCGCAGCGAATAATTTCGTTGATTTTAACAAAGCGGATACCATCCATAGATGGTAATGCAATTTTCTCGAGACTGTTTATGTTAGAGATTAGCACATCAATTTTTGACTCAACATTATCGGCAGGCGCCATTGCTTTAACTTTTTCGACAGCCTCAACAAGTTGATCGGGATCAACAGGCTTTAAGATGTAATCAACAGCCGAAAACTTGAAAGCTTTAATAGCATAATGATCAAATGAAGTAACAAATACAAGCTTAAAGTTACGTTTTGGAAGTTTCTCGAGTAAATCAAAACCAGTACCATCTTGCATTTGAATATCCAAAAAAACCAGGTCCGGATTATTTTCAATAATACATTCAACGCCGGACTCTACTCCATCGGCTTCTCCTATTACGTTAACGCCGTCGCAGTACTTTTCGAGAAAACTTTTTACGATATTGCGTCCGTTTAATTCGTCATCAATTACAACTGTTTTTAACATGGTTTTAGTTATTAAGTTCTGAATATGGAATTCGTATTATCACTTTTGTTCCGCAGCAACTGCCATCCTCATCAACAAGATCCTCGATAATGCAGTTAATTTCCTGCCCTGTTTCTTTATTAATTGCATCGAGTCTTTCGCGTGTTAGCTGCATCCCGATAGATTTATGTTTACGCCCCTCTGTTTTATGCTGTTCTCTAAGTCTTTGTGCGGCCTCTCTGCCAATTCCATCATCTTCGATAATAACTACAAGAGTTTGCTTTTCTTCATCATCTGAGATTAGAATTTTAATATTTCCCTTCTCCTTTTTGTGCATAATACCATGCAGAATAGCATTTTCAACAAAAGGCTGTATTAACATAGGCGGAATGCAAATCAGCTCTTCTTCAATATTACTATCAAGTTCCAGTTCGTAGTCAAATTTATAATTAAATCTAACCCGTTCAAGATCTAGATAAAACTGTAATGCCTGCATCTCATCACTTAATGGAACAGTTTGTTTGGTCGAATTCTCGAGAATCATTCTTATTAAACGTGCAAATTTTGACAAATATCTTTCTGCCGATAAAGTATCATTAACAGCAATAAAACTTTGAATGGAATTCATCGCATTAAAGATGAAATGAGGATTCATTTGCGATTTAAGTAGATTCTTCTCAATCTCAAGAGTTTTTCTTTGCAATTCCTGCTCGGCAGCTTTACGACGATATTGATACGATTTGAATGCGATAAAAACAATCAAAAGCACTAAAATAAAAATTCCAACTAGAATCCAAACTAAACTTTCTTTTTTACGAAGTTCTTGTTGATGCAAATATTGATTTTTAACTTTTTCGTGCTCGCGACTTATTGAATCTTCTACCTGCTTTTTATTAAAATCGTAGGACAATTCCATTCGCGTAAGTTCTTTAATAACCTCATCGTTTCGCACCGAATCAATGTAAGCGCTATTAATACAGAGCATTTCATAAGCTTTTGCATATTTACCTAGTTTATTATAAAATTCTGCTAGTACATCCGTTGCATCAATAATTAAGTTTTTATATCCATATTTTATGGAAATATCATAAGCCTCTAACAGATATTTTTCTGCCAAAGCATTATTATTAAGCAAGCTGTATGACACACCGAGATTTATTGCAGCAGTTGCCACACCGTGCTGCTTGTTTAATTCCTGACAAATTATGTAAGATTCGAGATGTGCTTCTTGACTTAACTCAAACTGATTAAGATTCTGATATACTAGGCCAATATTATTAAGCACCCCAGGAATATTTGCTTCATCTCCATATTTCTTTTTAATATCAAGAGATTGTCTAAAATATTTCAAGGCTTCCTCGTTCTCCTCCATATTTAAGTAAGTTGAACCTATGTTATTGTATGAAAATGAAATTAACAATGGATCCGACAGAGTTTTGCGCAACTCAAGCGATTCTAATTGTAAAACAAGAGCCTCCTCGAAATACCCTTGCATCTGTTTGATGATACCTAAAAAATCTTTAGCTTGTGCAATTCCCTGAATATCCTCATACTTCTCGTAAAGTTCGAGTTGCTTGTAACCATATTCATAAGCCTTAGTGTAGTCACTCAAAAAATAATAAATGTTACTAATAAAATTGTAACATCTGTAACCTAAATTATCCCAATCCTTGTTCTGAGTATAAAGCTCTTCCAATTTTAGTGCATATTCTATCGCCTTTGAATATTCTCCCAAATACTGATAATTAATTGCTATATTGTACAAGATGTTTCCTCTTTCCGCATTAGCAACGGAATC
>JAQVGK010000303.1 GCA_028696755.1 Bacteroidales bacterium
AGCGAAAATGAATTTGTCTGCAGTTTTGTTTCGAGTTGCTCAATCTGCACAATTCTTTGCTCTTGTTGTTTTATGGCCTTTTCGTACAAGTTATACTTTGATATTTCTATTCGTCCTCTAAAACTTTGAATCAATTCTTGATTTGTTTCTTCGCGAACTTGTTTTAACTGCTCAAACAATTTGCGATTTTTGATAAAAATTATCTGCGGAACCAGAAACAGAAGAATTGCCGACGAAATAATAAACTCTATCGCAATTACTTGTGAAAAAAACTGGATGAAGAAATAATAAATTATCAGCGAAATAATCAATGCTGCAAATGGCAAAATCCAAAGTAAAACATGATTAAGAATTAAATCAATTCCGTAGGTACTGTTTTCGAGAATAGATGAGTTATTATTAACCTGCTTTTTAAAATAAGGTAACCGCGCTACACTTTCGAATATTTTTAGTTGCAGTTTGCGTTGTGCACCAAGTGTAGTTTTATGATTCTCTAATCGTTCGAAATATCGAGTGGCAGTGCGTATCAGAGCCATAAATCGAATAAGCGAGGATGGAACCATATACGCAAAAACAGTATTAGCTGTAATAAATGCAACACTACAAGCTGCCAAAAACCATCCCGAAACTGTTGGAAGTGCTATAAAAGCAATTGTCCAGAACAGCAGCAAGAGAAAGCCCGAGAGCCACCTGCCTGCAAAAGGCTTCAATATGTTCTTGCTTATGAAATTATTCATCTTTTATTTGCTCCCCCCAGTTTAAATTCAAAACTAAGTTTGCAATTTTGTCAAACTTGTCTTCGTGCGACGCTACAATTAGCAACTTTTCCCGTGACATTTTCTCAATTTGTCCCAGAATAATCTCAACGGTTTCAGAATCGAGATTTGCAGTTGGCTCATCTAGAATTGCTACCGGTTTTGGATAAAGCATCATGCGGGCAAGTGTAATTAATTGCTTTTCGCCGCCCGATAATTGTTTGCCGTTGTGTGTCAATTCTGTTTGCCAAGAATCTTCCTTTTTCGAGATAATTTTGTCAAGAAAATCGGGGTAATGATGAGGCTGATTGTTTTTGTCCTCCAGAAACACATTATAAGCTATTGTGCCGTCGAAAATAAATGGATACTGGTTCATGTAGGATGAATTAAATCTAAGCCATTCAAGCGACCATTGATTGCTTTTTGCGTTTACACTAATTGTTCCCTCTATCACATATAGATTTCCAGATAAAATTTTCAATAGAGTCGATTTTCCCGAACCCGATATTCCTTTTACCAACACGAGTCCTTTTTTAGGAAGTTCAATGTTAATATTGTTTAGCACTTTTACTGGCGAATCGGTGTAAGCAAAGCTTAAATCTTTGATTTGGAGACTTTGTAAATCTACTTTTTCTACTTTTTCGGATGTATGATTACTTTGCTTAAGTAAAGGCATAATAAGTTTTGCTGATGCCAAAGCCTTGTTTTTATCGTGATACGCACTTACAAACTTTCGAAGATAAAAGAATAAATATGGAGCAAGTATAAGTAAAAACAAAGCAATATGGAAGTCGTAGCCCTTGCCATAGTTTGGACCCGGCATAATTCCAAGAAGACTCATTCCCAAATAAATAGCCACTGCAGCAATTGCTATCGAAACAAACAGCTCGAGTACTGCCGACGAAAGTATTGCAACTCTCATAACACTTGTGGTGGCTTTATTTAAGTCCTTACTTTTTCGAGATAAAAAATTGTATTGTCGGTTAAGGTTATCAAGATTTACAATCTCGGCAATTGTTTGCAAACGATTATAAAACACAGCCGAATATTTCATAAAAAGATTGATGTGTTTTTTGTGTAGCGATTCGGCGCCAACACCAATCATAATCATTTGGAAAGGGATTACGATAAACGTTATTAATAGACTTATTCCAACCCAAGGCTCAAAGTAAAAACTTACAGTCAGTATTAAAATACCGACCAAAGCCGAAGAAACTGCGTAGGGAATAAAAAAGGAGAAGTAGGGTTTTAGATCGTCGCTAATTCGTGTTACTAGCAGACTTGCCGACACAGAATCGGTTTCGCTGTTGTTTAACAAAGCCGGATAAATTTTCCGTTTGATTGAGGAAACGATAATATTGCCCGATTTATAATTTAAAATCGAAGCAAAATAAGCAAATACATATCTGCCACCAAGCAAAAGTGAGGCGTATAGTAGATTCTTAGTTTGAATTAAGTCGTTTTCGAGCCATAAAGCAGCAAAAGCAGCCAAAAACCAGCTAAAACCAACAAAGCAAATGGCGCTAAGAAAGTTTAATACAGATGCAGAAATATATTCAGGCAGTGCTTCGCGCACCCGTTTTGTAAGCCATCTAAAACTGCTTTCCTGATTTTTTTTCATTTACTGTTAGAATTTCTGCTAAGCTAGATTAACTGATTACAAAGATAAATGTTTATTCTTACCAGATCTGATTCTATTTGTTGGCATTATCCACTTTTTGTCCGCAATATGGACAAACTAACCAAAGGTTTTCGAGTTGACTAAAGCAATTATCACAAATTTTAATTTTATCAACCACCGATTTTGCTGCTTGTGTGGTACGAACTGTAAATGTTTCGGGAATTTCTTTTAGAAAACTTGATTCGTTACCTTTTTCGGTTATTAGAAAAAGTTTCTCTTGCGCACGAGTAAGAGCAACATAAAAAAGTCGTCTTTCTTCTTCCATCAACAAGTCATGATTTGCTTTCTTTATTACCTGAAATATTCTGTCCTCTAGCCAAATGTCGGGAAAACCACCATAACCTTCGGTTAATCCAATAATAAATACAATTCTGGCCTCTAGTCCCTTCGAAGCATGAATTGTTTTTGCTTGTACCCGAATGCCCTCTTTTTTAAATCTATTGAAATATGTTGAAAACATTTTGCTCCTACGATACAAGAACATAATATCATCGTTGCTAATGCCATTTTTTATGAGCTCCTTAACTTTATTAACACAAAAATCTACATTATCATCTTCCTTATTACCAGCATAAACTACGATTTTGTGTTCCGACCGTTTTGATGCTTGAATATCCTTTTCAATTTTAAATTTGTTGTGCCTGATCACTTCGTTACTAGCACCAACAATGTTCTGGGTACTGCGATAATTTAAGTTTAAAGTTATTGTTTTTGCGTCTTGAAAATGCTTTTCAAATTCGACAATATAACTCACGTTCGATCCCCGAAAACCATATATGCTTTGCCAATCATCGCCAACGCAAAATAACTGAGTAGAATCGGTAAGCAAAAGTTTTATCAGTTCTACCTGCAAATTATTAACATCCTGAAATTCATCTACAAGAATATATTCGTATTTATTTCTGTATTTATTCGATATGTCTTCGTGATTTTGAAACAATGATGTGCTCCGCGAAATTAAATCGTTAAAATCGAGATATGACTTATTAACACAATAATCAATGTACTTTTTTACAATTGGTATTGCTAACTCGTAAAAATTGCGAACTCTTTCATGCTGATCTTTTTGCGAATTTTTAAACACAAGGTCAATATCGGTGTTTTCGACTTTAATCATATCAGTAATTCGCATTACCTGATGAACAAAATCTCTTACATCCTCGTTGTATCCATTGAACTCTTCTTTAAAATTTAGATTTGCTGACGAATGATAGTTTGATGGCAAGCGATTTTTAACAATTTTATCGAGAGTATGGTTAAAAAGGGCCGAATCCCTTGTCATATTTTCGTAAGTTTTTACCAATAAAAGATTTCCTTTTTGAAATTGCTCTTCTTTGTCTTTTATCGGATAACTTTTATCGCTGACATGTTCGATGTAAAGATTTGCTGCCGGAATGTAAAAATCGGGATGAAAAGGAAAGTCTTTGACGTTTAAAAGTGGCTCGTACTCGTAGCGTATGCTGTGTCGGTAAAACCAATCTGCAATAAATTGCTCCGATTTTGAGCGAACTTTTGTGCCATCAAGAGTCGTAAAAAACTTTCCGTCTACATGAAAATATCTTGGATCAACTTTGGAAATATGAATCTTATCGATGAGGTAGTCAAGAATATAGCGTTTTAACTTTAAAAGATAATCGGTGTCCTCACACTGTTCGATAAGCAATTTATGAAACACTTCGAAAATAGTTTCGGGAGCAATGTGTTTCGATAGCTCATCATCCTCATCTCTTTTTTCGTCGCTAATAACTCTAAATTTATTATCGAACTCATTAACCCCATAATTTCTAAGCACGCTGTAACAAAAAGAATGAAATGTTTTTACAGTTAATCCGTCAATCCACTTGTATTTCTTTTGTTCTAAATAACGGTTTTTGTCTTTTTCCGCTTTACTAATTCTCTTATCAAAAAGGAATTTTTCATATTGTCCGCTCGTATCTGCCGAAATGATTAATCTGTCAATCATCTCGTTCGTTGCATTTTTGGTGAATGTAATCGCTAGTATTTTCGATGGACTTACACCTTTTTCTTCGATTAGGTAGATTATCTTTTGCAGTAATGTTTTTGTCTTTCCTGCTCCTGCTCCTGCCAGTACTAAAAGCCTCTTTTCATCGCTCACCACCGCATCATACTGGCGGTTGTTTAATGCAGAAAGGTTTGTATGTGTTGAAATTGACACTTTATTGTTTTTCGGTTTTTGCAAATGTATTAAAATTTGTAATTATTTTAGGTGCCAATTTAATAATGTTTTCTGTTTTGGGCATGGCGCATGGGTCAAGTGGTGCTGAGAGTTAAAATTACTTGCGTGCGTTGCACTGCTTGTGCTGAGTTTATCGAAGTGAGTTGAATCGAAGTGAGCCCTGCGGGGTTCTGCTAATTGTAAAATTTTAGTAATTATTTAGGTGCTAAGATATGAACAAATAATTATTAATAAAAATTACCTTTCACAATTTTTTGAATTAATATTTTTCTGACCTTGCTAAAAATTAGTTAAGGATTGGAACTGCCTAATGACA
>JAQVGK010000304.1 GCA_028696755.1 Bacteroidales bacterium
GTTACAACGCACAATGTCCTGTTGATGTTGCAGGTCCATGTGGCAGAGTTTACACAGGTTGTGTTGCAACTGCAATGGCACAGGTTATTAGGTATTTAGAATGGCCTGTGAATGGAGTTGGAAGCAGATGCTACACGCATTACAATTATGGAGAGCTTTGTGCTGATTATTCAGCAGCTACCTATGATTACTCAATAATGCCTAATGGAAGCGGGAATGCCGAAGTTGCAGAACTAATGTATCATTGCGGCGTTTCGGTAAGTATGGGATATTCGCCTACAGGTTCGGGAGCATACTCATCAAGTGTTCCTACAGCTTTAAGAAATTATTTCGACTATAAAAATGTGGTTATTTTAAGTAAAAGTTCATACACAGATGATGCATGGCACAATATTTTACGTAACGAAATTGACAACTCCCGACCAATTTACTATTCTGGTCATGGCTCAGGTGGACATGCATTTGTTTTCGATGGTTATCAGGGCACAGACTATTTCCATGTAAACTGGGGATGGGGCGGTTCCTATAATGGATACTTCTACACAAATGATTTAACCCCAGGTTCCAGCAATTTTACTAATTCACAAAACGCAGTAATTGGTGCTATACCATCTCCCCTATTTACTAATCTTGATTTTTCATCGGCTACAGTTCTAAGTTGTGCAACACCATTAAGTCAAGATCTTTCTACTGGGAACGACCATATCAATTATTATAAAAATACCTACCCTACTACTCCTGGAAAAGAGCTCGTTTACGAATTTACAACAACTTTACCAGGTAGAATAAGAATTAAAATAGATAACGTATCAGAAGGAAGCATGTATGCAATGCTGTTAAGCCATCCTCATCAAGATTCACTAATCACTTATGGAACAAACGGGTTTATTCTTGACGATACAAATCCAGGAACATACTATCTTGCAGTTGAAAATAATGCTGGTTTGGAGCCAACATTTGATATTGAGGTAATTTGCCCAACCATTGATGCCGAACTTATCATCACCAATGGCACAATGATTCCCGAATACGTTGAGTCGTTGCAAAACAATATCAACTTTAATTGTACAGTAAAGAATATTGGTAATACTGCAGCAGGTTCATGTGGAATAGAATATTACATCTCGGACGATATGGTATTCGATTTTGGCACCGACATTTTAATTGGTAGTGATGTTGTTCCGGCTCTTGCACCAGGTGCATCATCAAATGTTCATACAATTTTAAGTATGCCAGCAGGATTAACATCGGGAAGTAAAAACATTGTGTATGTAGTCGACAGATTAAACACAGTTGTTGAAGCAGATGATCAAAATGAGTATTTTAGCTGGGCTACTGTTCCAGATCCAGGATTATTAGACTGTACTAGCGCCTTTTCAATCGTTGAGGATACTTGGTATTATGACAATACCTTGACAAATGGAATAAACAATGTTGAAGATTACTGGGCAGCAACAGATTTGGATGGTAAGGAACTCATTTACAGTTTTGTGGCACCATATAGTGGCGCAGCCAAACTATGGTTAACAGAGAAAACACCAGGTCAAATGTATTGCATGGCATATCCAGTTTGTAACGAAAACACATGGCTAGGCTCAGTATGGTTTAATCAGCCAACAGATACTCTTGGATATACCGATTTTTATGTAAGTGCAGGAACAGAATATTTTGTAGTTGTTGATTCGAAAGTTCAAGATTCTGGAGAATTCGGCATTAAACTAGAATTACCAGATGAATGTCCAGCACCAGTAATAGAATACTGGGGCGATTTAGACCTTTGTGATGGCGATCCATTACCAAAATTCTGGACCTATTGGGGATTTCCAAATTATCAATGGTATAAAAACGGAGTTCCGATTACGGATGCAATTAGGAGTAATTATATGCCAGAAGACGCAGGAACCTATTATGTAGAAGTTACTGAAAATGGATGTAGTGGTCAATCAGCTCCGATAACAATTAATGTTTCTTATGCTCCCGATACTGCAACAATTGCTAGCTTAGGTTTAACCGAATTTTGCGAAGGCGGATCGGTGATAATAGAAATGACCAATGCTGTATCTGCTTCTTATCAGTGGACTCTTAATGGCGAGGCGATTGCAGGAGAAACATCTTCACAAATTACAGCTGAAGAAACTGGGACATATCGATTAAATACCATCAATGGTTATTGCAGCTTAGAATCTGCAGATTTTGTTGATGTTACAGTTAATCCAAATCCTGAGGATATCGGCGACACTTCGCCTGTACCATCATCGTCGCCCGAATTTTATTACAGTTTTAACGATGATGCATACGATGACTTTAACAATTACAGCTTTAGTTGTTGGGATTATCTGCCAACAAATGACAGGGATGGTAATTTTTGGCAGGCACGAAATTTTACCGATGCTGATGTATTCGGCTATTCCTCGCATTATTATAATCTTCCGGCAGAGTTTACTCACACATTGTGGTTTAAAACAAGTACAACAGAGGGTGGAGTTTTGTTAACATTCGTCAATAATCCATGGGGGCCAACTTCTCAAGATGCTACGCTATACATGTCGGATGATGGAAAACTACATTTTTGGATGAGCAATGGTGGAACTCCTGCCGAAATTTCTACAGTTTCATCTTACAACGATGGCAATTGGCACAGTGTTTTAATTGCCCACGGAACAGGCATTTTAATGGAAACTGACGGTGGCGCTGAAACTGTTCAAATTGGAACCCCTGTTAGTCATTTAACTTTCCAGGGATACTGGACATTTGCTGGTCCATCAGTTCCAGCAACTGTGTCTTCTGTTCCAACATCCGCTTATTTCAATGGCATATTGGATGACATGATGTGTGTGAATGAAGATAAGTATATTTTAAGAAACTATCTTGACGAATTTCCAGAAATTACAGCAGAAGTACAAGGCTCAGATCATCATTGTGGTTCGGGATTGGCCTATTTCAATGTGCTAAACTCACAATTTGGAATCAATTATCGAGTTTGGAACAACACACTATCATCTTGGAACGGAATTGCAACTTCGGGTACAGGTGGACCAATAAGTATTGGAGGAGATTTGATTTCTTCGACTTGCGATTTTGTAATTTACGCCACAGATCCAGTTACATTGTGTGAAACAGTTCTTGACACAGTATTTACAATAACTGTTGACCCTGTTTTAACTCCAGCAATTTCAATTTCGGGAGATGGTAGTAGTCCGATGTGTTCTGGCACAACAGTTCACTTCACTGCCAACATTAGCAATGCTGGATTAAATCCGACTATAGAATGGTACTTTAACGGAATTGCTCAAGGAGTAAATAATGTAAACTTTAGTCATGAATTCGACAATAGCTCCGACGATGTTTACGCAATAGTTACATCAGATTACATTTGTCCAGCTGTTCCAACAGCAACTTCAAATACTATACTTTATACTGTTGTTCCAGTTTTAACCCCCTTAGTAAGCATTAGCGAAACGCCTTCAGGTACAGTTTGTACCGAAACAATTGTTGATTTCACTGCAACAGATGTTGATTGTGGAGCGAATCCCGACTTCGAATGGTACCTAAATGGTGTTCATGCTGGATTAAATTCCGATTCTTATTCGCACGCTGGTTGGACTGATGGCGATGAAGTTTATGTAGTTGTGTTACCAGATTATATGTGTCCATCTTCACCAAGTGTACAGTCAAATACAATAACAATTAGCGTTTCAACTCCTCCAGAATCTGGATTAACAATAATTAGCGGAGGATATTGCACTGGCGAGGATGTATGTTTTGAATATTCTGGAGAAACAATTGGTCTCGACCATGTTGAGTGGGGAGTAAGCCAGGGTGGCCCAATAACTAACTTCATAGGTGCTGGACCACATTGTTACACTCCAGTTGCTGGTTATCTCGACATTTGGGCTTATGCATACGATGTTCATGGATGCTACGACACAGCTTGGTTCTTTAGTCCAGCAATTTCGGGCTCTGTTAGCCCAAGCGTTAGTATTACCACCACTGCATCTGGTCCGATATGCTCATATTATGGCATTGGTTTCGAAGCGCATCCAGTAAATTGCGGCTTAAATCCTTCGTATCAATGGTATCGCAATGGTGTAGAAGTTGGAACTAATTCGGACAGTTATTTTGACTTTAACTGGACTAATAATGATGATGTACATTGTATAGTAACTAATAGTTTGTCGTGTGCAACAAGTCCTACAGCCGAGTCAAATCATTTATTAATTGAAGTTTCGGCTGTTCCGGAATCGTCGATAGCGTCAACGGGAGGCAACTGCACAGGCGATGAAATATGTTTGAATTATAACGGCACTTACGACAATCTTGATCATATTGAATGGGAAATTAGTGATGGTTCTACCTTTTATTTTATGGGAGCCGGTCCTCACTGTTTTGTTCCAACGACAAATCACATACATGTTATTGCTTGGGCTTATAATAGCATGGGTTGTGTCGATTCGGCAAATTTAGCAATTGATATTACAGGCATTGCGCCCGACATCGATATTTATGATACAATTTACCGTTGCTCCGACTGGCCAACATTCTTTGATGCCCCTGCAGGATTTGAATCATATGAATGGTCTGACGGACAAACTTCATCTCACTTTGTAACTTATGTCGAGGGCTTGTATTATCTTACCGTTACAAATTCTCAAGGATGCACAGATGTAGATTCTCTACTTGTAATTGATTATCCGGATAATGGATTCGACTGGCCACCTGACACAACACTATGTACCACTCAAACAATTCATCTCGAACTAGGATACCCTTACTTAACTTACGAATGGTGGGTGGGATCAGACTATTTAACAACAGAATCGGTTGATGTTGTTTATGATGGAAGTCTCGAAACAATAGTTAGCGTATATGCAACCGATGAAAACTGTTCTTATGGCGACACGATGTACATCCATTTCGAGGTTTGCGAATTTGTAGATCTACCCGAAA
>JAQVGK010000305.1 GCA_028696755.1 Bacteroidales bacterium
TATTCAACGGGACGCCCACGTAGGGACGTCCCTGCGTGGGCGTCCCGTTGAATTGAAACATTAAAATCATCGTTTGGTTACACATTTTGCAACGTGGGCGTCCCGTTGAATTGAAACATTAAAATCATCGTTTGGTTACACATTTTGCAACGTGGGCGTCCCGTTGAATTGAAACATTAAAATCATCGTTTGGTTACACATTTTGCAACGTTGGCGTCCTGTTGAATTGATTTATTTTTAAAGACATTATTTACCAATCGTCAACACAAATCCTACCTCAACAGTGTAACATTTCCCTGATGCGTATATTCTTCACCATTTAGGCAGCGGGCACGAAGAAAATAAACATAAACGTCAGCAGCAAGCTCTTCGCCGTTAAAGGTACCATCCCAGCCCAGTGCATCGAGATCAGTAGTTTCGTACATTGGCACTCCCCACCTGTCGTAAACTGCAAAAAAGACTTCGGTTACTAACGTTAGTGGATAATATGGTTTAAAATAATCGTTATTACCATCAAAATTAGGGGTAAAGGCGTTTGGCACAAATATGTAAGGATCACCACAGATGACTTCTTTAACAAAAATCTTTACTGTATCAGTATTTACACAACCATTGCCATCTCTAAATCGCACAATAAAATCTGTGGTATCTGTTGGTGTAGCAATTGGATTTGCGATTTCGTCATCGTTTAAAACTGATGAATTATTCCACGAATAAGTGCCAGTTTGAGTTGATTGTGCTAACAAACTAACCTGCTCGCCAGCAAAGATAACTGTAGGACTAGCACTTATCTCTAAATCGGGCACATAACCTTCGTTTATAATTGTAAAACTTTGCTCAATCAAGCAGCCATTTGCATCTCTCATCAAAAGCCCATAATCGCCAGCACAAAGATTTAGGGCATTTGCACCATCCGAATCGTCCGACCAATTATAATTGTATGGCGGTGTTCCTCCCGACACAAAAGTTAGAATTTGTCCGTTACAAACACGATTACAAAGCATATTTCGAATTGTTGTATCCATTACGAGCAACGGAGGTTGAGTTATTGTTATTTGTGCTTCGGTAGTGCAACTATTATCGTCGGTTACAGTTACAGCATAATCACCAGCAGCAATATCATCTAATTCCGTAGAACCTGAACCGTTCGACCATAAATAAGTGTATGGATAAGTACCTCCACCAACATTAGCACTTAAGCTGCCTAATTCTCCATTACAAAGAATTGGTTCAGAGATAAGGATTGATGAAACCAGTAATTGCGGTTGAGTTAGATACAAATACTGATGATTTACGCAGTTTTCGGCATCAATAATTGTAACAGTATATGGGCCAGCACAAAGATTATTAATTGTTGCGCTGTGTTGTCCATTCGACCAGTTATAAGTATATGGTGGTAATCCAAGACTAACTTGAACTGTAATATTTCCATCACAAACGCTAAAGCAAGAAATTGTCTCGAATGATGAAATAGAAGAATTCAAAGATGATGGAGACGGCATATAAACAGACTCTTCGAGTTCACAGCCATTGGCATCAGTTACAGTTACCGTGTTTGTTCCTACCAAGCACTGATTATTTGTTGGCTGAGTTCCACCTCCAAAACTCCAACTATATGAATATGGAGAAGTACCTCCTGTGGGAGAAACAGTTGCCGAACCATATCCTACACCATCACATTGCGGATTAGTAACACCTACAAAACTTGCAAGTAACTCATCTGGGGCATCAATACTAATATCAATAGTAGCCGTACAATCATTACCATCAGTAACGGTTACAGTATAGGTATCTTCACATAGATTTGCTGCATTAGAAGTATTATTTCCGTTACTCCAAATATATTCGTATGGAGGAATTCCTGTTGCATTAACACTTGCTGTTCCCTGACAAAATCCATAACACAAATTATTCGTGATCTGCGGACTTGCCCAAATAATATTGTCAATATTAACCTGAACTTGATTTGTTGTTGTG
The DNA here is from genome assembly GCA_028696755.1 of Bacteroidales bacterium. The sequence continues at coordinate 1,978 of JAQVGK010000305.1, forward strand.
CAACCCATTTGGTTTGTGATGGTAACATAATAAGTTGTAGAATTTGCTGGACCAACGATAGGCGAATTTGTTGTTGCTCCGCTTATAATCTGAGCTGTTGGTTGCCATTGGTATGTCAAATTATCGGTAGGATGTTGATTGTTTATGGTAAGATTCGTGTTCTCACCTGGACAAAGAATTTGTGTAGGCACGATGTTATAACTAAAGTTATGAATACTAACATCAACTGTTCCTGTAACAAATGTATTGCAAATATTTTCCCTTGCCCTCACATAATAAGTAGTGTTAACCATTGGATTTACACTTAAATTCTGACTCATCGACAACAGTGGGTTAAACGTAGGGCTCGACGACCATTCCCAGCTATTGACTGTTCCCGTGCTGTTTGCAAACAAATTTGCAGTTCCTCCTGGACATATAGTGGTATCAGAAAAAACAAAGACATCAATATCGGGTTCATAAACAACAACCCTTTGCCACAGAGAGTCTATACAAACTCCAGTAGCAATTAAGAGATAATCGGTTGTTTCAGATGGCGAAGCCACAGGATTTTTAATCGTATAACTACTTAAGTTTGTCCCCTGAGTCCAACTAAAGCCAGTGCCTGCCGGATACGAGCCCTGCGGACCAATAATTGTGCTGGCACCAGGGCAAATCTGAATGTCTGGCAAATAATTAAGACCAGCTTCAATAACTATAATTGTGCGTTGAATAGTGTCATAGAAATTACAGCTCAGTGGATCACCAACAATGAGACTAATGGTATATTCGCCACCAGCAGTAAAAGTATGAGATGGACTTTGAGCTGTAGAGTTTGGAGTACCATCACCAAAATTCCACAGAAAAGTTGTTCCCTGCGACGTATTATTAAAGTTCACAGTGTAAGGAGCACAACCAGCAGGAACAGGATCAAAATTTGCTTCGGCCAGATTTTCGATAATTCTGATTTTAAAAACTGCATTATTACAATTTGTTGCATTATTGGTATTCGACCACGCACCGGGATTTGGAGCTGTAGGAAATTGCTGACAGCCACCACAACTTGCACATACAGATTGAATAATGTGACCTTTTTTATCGAAACGGCTTGTTCCACCATCAACATGATCGTGACCAGAATAACCGCAGGTAGCATAATGCACTTCGCCAAAAAAGCTGGCATATTCTAGGTTTGAGGCATCTTCGTTAAGAACTAAAACATAAAAATCCTGACCATCAGTAGTGGTTTGTATTGCATCAGGAGTAACTGTCAATCCCTTTGTGCCATATTGCGCATCCCAAGTGTAATATTGCCCCTGAGAATTGTAATATGAATAAGCCCATTCTCGTCCCCAACCCGATAAATAAACACGATTACAAACATCCACAGCAAAAGCAGTAATCGAAATATTTGGTCGTCCATTACCATTTCCAAAACGAGTTGACCATACAATATCGCTAAGGTCTGAATCAAATTTGGTAATAAACTGTCCGCTATTAGGGACATTATAAACAGCATTCTCGATCAATTCTGAACTTGGAGCTTTTGTTTGTCCGCAAATAAATACATTATCAAACTGGTCGGTTCGTACAAAGTACGCATTTTCGTATGATGATGAGCCAAAATAAGTTGAAGCCATCAAAAAGTTCCCATTCATATTAAGCTTTGAAACAAAAGCATCGGTACTTCCGCCATTATGTGAGGTGCTATAAGATCCTGCTGTAATCGGGAAATTATGTGAAACTGTTCCACCTGCGACAAGAACATCCTCATCATTTGATAAACTCAAACTAAAAATTGCATCATCCTGATTTCCGCCAAGATAAGAACTCCATAACATTTGAGTAAGGTCGGCATTAAACTTAAAAACAATTCCATCCTGTCCACCTCCGCTTGATGATTGATATCCAGGATTTATACCAGCTGGAAAATCGGACGAGAAAGTATTTGTCCCTACATAGATCATGTTTTTATTATCTACAATAACCTCTCCTCTTGCGCCATCGCCATAATTATAATAAAGCGAATCGTTTCCGTGCATTTCAACAAAATGTAATCCGCTAACAGGATCGGGATATGTATAGTATCGCTTAAAGTTTAGCCCATCGTTTCCAGAACCTCCAACATAAGTAGAACCAAGCAGTTGAGTTCCATTTTCGCTTAATTTCGACACAAACACATCAACACCATCATTAAAACCAATAACATTATCGTACACTATGCTATCTCCACCCGCAAAAGTGGTTTGATATGCACCAGCTGTAATTGGAAAATCTGGAGAACCTGTTGTTCCCATAATTACCAACTCGTTCATTTCGTTCACAACTAAGCTGTGTGGCATCTCCTGTCCGTTGGCACCTCCCAAATAAGTAGCAAAAAGTCGTTGATTCCCAGTTTCGTTGTATTTGATAATCCCCACATCGCAGCCACCAGCATAGTACGAACTTCCGGCAATTGGAGGAGTACCTCCAGCAAAATTTACCTGATATGCTCCTGTAGTGGTTGGATAGCCGACTGCAAAAACAATTCCGCCCGAATAAACATTGTCGTCGTAATCCCAGGTTGCAGTAAAGCCCCAGTTATCGCCTGTTGAACCAGTGTAAGTTGAAAAAACTAGAGAGGGGTCAATTATCAAAACCCTACTTTTATCGTAACCGTTTGGGAAAGCAAAGCCAAGACGATTTTTACGTAGAATGTAATCGCACACAACCTCCACAGTATCACTTCCAAAAACCTGATAAGCATAAGGTTTTAATTCTCTCAAAACATTTACAGTTGTGCTAATAACAAGATTTCCATTCTCCACAAACAGCATATCTGCACCAACGTATTCCATGTCAATATCTGCATAATCTGAACCAGGATACAAAACAAAGTCGTATTTTAATGCGCTACCATAATGATAGTACACAAGATCGATTGCAGGATAAAGCGAATTATAATTTACTTTATTAAACTTTTGAA